>NZ_JBHUAF010000029.1:28075-39001 GCF_042789895.1 Kitasatospora sp. NPDC056783 | reverse complement strand
CCCGCGCTCGCAGTGCCCCCAAACCCGCGGTGGTGGAGGCGGCCGCCCCCCCCCCCCACCACGACCGTCACCTCATCCCCCGGGCCACCGGGGGCCGTTCCGTCAGACCGCCGGGAAGATCTCCGCGTCCGGCTTCAGCAGCTGGCCGGGGGCCGGCGCGGTGCCGTCCACCAGGTAGCGGGTCACCAGCGCGTTCAGCGCCTTGCTGCGGCCCACCGCGCAGTGCTCGATCGAGTCCACGCTGACCAGCACCGCGTTGCCCAGCTGCTGCTGCATCTGCTGGGCGAACTTGTACTGGGTGGCCGGGTCGTAGAGGTTCCCGATCACCATCACGGTGTTGGAGGTCTTCTTGTTCCACGGGCCGGAGAAGCGCTCGGCGTCCCGGGCCGGGGCCGGCCAGCTCGCGCACGCCGGCGCGTCGAACGCCTGGTAGCGGCCGAAGGTCGGCGACTCCTTCTCCCAGGCCTTGGCCGCGTTCGCGAACAGCCGGTCGTTGGAGGGGTACGGCTTGTCCTGGCAGTTGACGGCCATGTAGGAGTCGTCCGCGCCGTACTCGGAGTCGACCGGGGCCTCCCGCAGGGCCGCCCGGGGGACGTCCACCGAGAGCAGGGTGGCGTCCTCGTCCGAGACGTTCGCCTGCGGGGCCGACAGGGCGGCCGCCTTCGGCTTCTGGAAGACCTGGTAGGTCGCCTGGAGCGACTTGGCCAGCGGAGCCAGCTTGGCCTGCGAGTACAGGGCGCTGGCCACCTCGCCGGTGAAGCTGCTCAGGGTGACCTTGGCGCCGTTCGGCAGCGTGATCGGGCTGGTCCGCAGCTGGTCGCGGAGCTGGTCGAACTTGGCCCGGGTGTCGCCCTCGCCGAAGGCGCAGCGCGGGGCACCGGCGGCCTGGCAGCGCTTCAGGAACTCGTCCAGGGCCAGCTCGAAGCCGCCCGCCCGCTGGCGGTCGTACTCCATGCCGTTGTGCAGGCGCAGGTTCGGGTCGACGTTGCCGTCGACGATGATCGCGCGGACCTTGTTCGGGTACATGTTGGCGTACGTCGAACCGATCAGGGTGCCGTAGGAGAACCCGGCGAACGAGAGCTGCGAGTCACCGACGGCACGGCGCATCCGGTCGAGGTCGCGGACCACGTTGATGGTCGACATGTGCTCGATCAGCGGGCCGGCGTTCTTGCTGCACGCGTCCGTGTAGTCCTGGTCCGCGTCCAGCGTCCCGTTGATCTCGGCCTTGGTGACCGGCACGCCGACCATGCGGTCGAGGACCGCGTCGGCCTCCTCCTGGGTCTTGAAGCACTTGATCGGGTTGCTCCGGGCCACGCCGCGCGGGTCGAAGCCGATCAGGTCGAACTTGGACTGCACCTCGGCGCCGAAGCGGTTGGTCGTCGCCCACAGGTAGCCGCTGCCGCCCGGACCACCGGGGTTGAGGAACAGCGAGCCGATCCGCTTGGACGGGTCGCTCGCCCGCCGCCGCATCATGGCGATGCCGATCGTGTCACCCGACGGGTTGTCGTAGTCCAGCGGCACGGGGTAGACGGCGCAGTCGTAGATGCCGGGGTCCGGCTTGGTCGGGTCGGGGTTGCAGGGCGTCCAGGCAACGGGGGCGACCTTCGCCTCGGCCAGGCCCGGCGCCTGGTCGAAGGGAGCCGCCGACGCGGCGACGGCGGTGCCGGTGACAAGTGCGAGCGCGCAGGTGACCGCTCCGGCCAGCGTGGATATGCGGGACAAGGAACCTCCTCCGTACTGAAAGGGCGGCCCCAGCCTGTCAGTCTGAGATCTCCCTGTGAAGACCTGGGAGCCGCGTAATTCATTCTCCGGATAGGCGAGATGCCGGGAAACATTCTGTGAATGAACAAACTTGACGGCTGATTGACCTGACGTCGAGTCATCGGTCCCGGCCTGCCGCCCCGCTTCGGCAAGAGTCCGCGCTGCCGTTCCGGGCATGGGTTCCCGTACGACCCGAGCCTCGGAAACGCCCCACCTCACCGGACGGCCCGGACCCGCCGCGGCGTACGCCGGCCGACCATCCCTCGCCCGCTCCGCGCAGGGCCGCCGCCACCAACCCCTGGATCTCATCGACCCCGGGCTCGCCGCCGCCCACCAGCCGGTCGAAGACCAGGCCGTCGACACAGGCCGGCAGCGCGGCGGTCCACCCGTCCGGGTCCGGCACGCCCCGCGCGGCCAGGAACGCCCGGACGGCGGCCCGGCCGGCGTTCTCGCGCGGCACGAGGATCTCGCGCAGCTCGGGGTCGGCCGGATGGGCCGGCAGCTCGCCCACCCGCCGGCGGCCGGTCCGCGCAACGCCGCGATCCGGCTCACCCCGCCCGGCGCGATGGTCCGCACGGTCCTCCGCCACGCCGACTGGACGCCGCCCGCGATCGCTCCCCGTGCCTCCTGGGCAAGATCCGACGCAGCACTTGACCGGCAATCAGGTTAGGCGCCATATTACTTCTCGTGACCCAGGACTCCGAGAACGGCCCCACCGCCCCCAGCCTCGATCAGGCACGCCGCCAGATCGCCCGCTACGGCCTCGCGGCCGATCCGCAGGCGATCCTGGTCGCGGCCCGGCTGATGGCGGCGGCCGCCCGGCTCGGCCAGGCCGGCGAGGTGCACTTCGGCCGCTTCGGCCTCTCCACCGGCCGGTACCGGCTGCTGGCGGACCTGGAGGACCACGGCGGGGAGAAGTCGCCCTCCCAGCTCGCGGCGAGTCTCGGCGTCTCCCGGGCGACCGTGACCGGCCTGGTCGACGGGCTGGAGCGGGAGGGCCTCGTGGCCCGTCGACGGTCCACCGAGGACGGCCGCGGCAACGTGGTGATCCTCACGGCCCGCGGCGCCGACCGGCTGCGCGAACTGGCACCCGAGCACTTCGCCCGGATGCAGGCACTGGTCGGGGGCCTCTCCACCGAGGAACGCACCACCTTCCTCGACCTGCTGGCCCGGCTGGTCGCCGGCATCGACGCATTCACCGAGGACTGATCCACGCCCCGGGGAGCGATTCGCTTCCGGGGAACCGATTCGCGCCCAGGCGGGCCTCCATCCGGCGGCCCGCCTCCCCTCAGCCCTAATAGTTAGGCACCTAAGCACAAGCGTCCAGGTGCCTCGGCCCACACCGGAGGAAGTCCACCCATGAGCAAGAAGGCCCCGGGCGCTCCCCCGCCCTTCGTCCTGTGGCGCGAGGTCCTGGTCGCCTACGCCATGCCCGCCGCCATGGCCGGGACCGGCGGAGTCGTCACCGGCCAACCCCACCTGACGGCCGCCGCGTTCACCACCATCGGCGGCACCTCCGCCCTGGTGGCCGCGGCACTCGGCGCCGCGCTGCGCCGCCGTCCCGCCCGCTCCCGCCCCGCCCGGACGCCGCGCGCGATCGCGTCCGCCGCCCTTGGCCTGGCGGCAGCCGCCCTCGCACTGGCCGTCGGCCTGGCCGCCGCCCGCTGGCTCCCGCAGATCCCGGCACTCTCCGCCAGCCCGTGGCCGCAGCGGCTGCCGGTCGACCTCCCGGTCTCCTCGGCGATCGCCGCCACCATCACCACCTGGCACTGGCGCGGCAGCCGCCCGGCCCGCACGGCGCAGCACCGACTCCCCACCGCACCCCAACCCGAAAGGCAGACATCATGATCGTCATCATGGGCGCGAGCGGCGCCACCGGCGGCGCCACCCTGCGCAGCCTCGCCGCCCTCGGCGCGCCGAGCCGCGCCCTCGGTCGCGACCCCGCCCGGCTGGCCGCCTCGCTCGACGAGCGCACGCTCGCCCGGACCTCCGTCCTCCCGGTCGAAGCCTCCGACCCGGCCTCCCTGCGCACCGCCTTCCGCGGCGCACGCCGACTCCTCCTCACCATGGCCAACGGCCCGCAGCAGGTCCAGTACGAGCTGAACGCGATCGAGGCGGCGGTCGACTGCGGCGTGGAACACGTCGTCAAGGTCTCCGCGCCGGCCGCCGAGCCGAACTCGCCCGTCGGCGTCTCCCGCGGCCACCATCTGATCGAGGAACGGCTGCGCTCCTCCGGCATCACCACCACCGTCCTACGGCCGTACGCGTTCATGCAGAAGCTGCTGCTCCTGGCACCCGGCATCGCCGCCGCAGGGGTGGTGCACGGCGCCCTGGGGCAGGCCCGGTGCAACTACGTGGACGCCCGGGACATCGGGGACGCCGCCGCCGAGGTGCTCACCCGTCCCGAGCCGGCCGGCGGCGCCGTACCGCTCACCGGCGGACGGGCCTACAGCTACCCGGAGCTCACCGCGCTGCTGGGCGAGCTGCTCGGCCGACCGGTCCGCTACCTCGACCTAAGCCCGTCCGAGCTGCACGCCCACCTGGTCGACCGGGCCGGGATGCCGCACTGGCTGGCCACCCACGTGGTGGAGATCCAGCAGCTCGCGACGGTCCGCGAGGAGACGCCGGACGACGCCTTCCGCCGCCTGACCGGGCGCGCTCCACGCACCCTGGAGGCCTTCCTCGCCGAGAACCTGCACCGATTCCGCTGACCGCCGGAGCGGGGGGCGGGCCGGGCCAGACCCGGGATTTTCGGCCCGGAGGGCCCGGCCCGCCGCCCCCGCCACCCGAAGGGAGCAGCATTCACTGTGGCGTGGATCACGGTCGAAAGATCGATCTGACGATCCGTCAATTCGACTGACAGGTCGTCATGTCGACTCCAGCACACCCAAGTTATCGCCTGATCAATCGTCAGATTTGGCCGTTCCAGCGCCAGTTGAGCCGAGTTCCCGGTCCTGCCAGGTCGCCTCCCCAGGGCTACCATCAGTCGGGTTGTCCGCTCCGGCCCCGGAGTGGGATCACCCGATCAGGTGGTGCTCCCACCGCCCCAGGGGCCGGGCATCGGTCGGAACGGGGCGAGGACGAGGAGCGCACGGCTGCCATGACAGCTGAACCGAGCCACCCGCGGCAGGACGCCACACCGGCGCAGGAGCCGACGCCCCCGATGCCGGCGCCGCAGGAGCCGACGGCGCGGGCCGAGCCCGCCCCCGAAGCGCCCGCCCAGGCCACCCGGGCCACCCAGGCACAGCCGGAGCAACCGGAGCAGCCACTCGCCCTGTTCCCCGGCCGCCCGGCCGCCGCCCCGCGCACCCTGATCGACGTGCTGGACGCCACCGTGCGCGCCCACCCCGACGAACCCGCCCTGGACGACGGCCACGCCGTGCTCAGCTACCACGCGCTGGCCGCCGAGGTCGAGCAGCTGCGCCGCCGCCTCGCCGCCTCCGGCATCGGCCCCGGCGACCGGGTCGGCGTCCGCGTGCCCTCCGGCACCAACGACCTGTACGTCTCGATCCTCGCCGTGCTCGCCGCCGGGGCCGCCTACGTCCCGGTGGACGCCGAGGACCCGGACGAGCGCGCCGAGCTGGTCTTCGGCGAGGCCGCCGTCGCCGCCGTGCTCGGTGCCGACCGCGGTCTGGCCGTCCCCGTGGAGCGCGCGCCCGCCTTGGAGCGCCGCCCCACCCCGGCCGACGACGCCTGGATCATCTTCACCTCCGGGTCGACCGGCAAGCCCAAGGGCGTGGCCGTCACCCACCACAACGCCGCCGCCTTCGTGGACGCCGAGGCCGCGCTCTTCCTCCAGGAGGAGCCGATCGGCCCCGGCGACCGGGTGATGGCGGGCCTCTCGGTGGCCTTCGACGCCTCCTGCGAGGAGATGTGGCTGGCCTGGCGGCACGGCGCCTGCCTGGTGCCGGTCCCCCGCTCCCAGGTCCGCAGCGGCGCCGACCTGGGCCCCTGGCTGGCCGAGCAGGAGATCACCGTGGTCTCCACCGTCCCGACCCTGGCCGCGCTGTGGCCTGCCGAGGCCCTCAACGAGGTCCGGCTGCTGATCTTCGGCGGCGAGGCCTGCCCTCCCGAGCTGGTGCAGCGCCTGGTCACCGAGGGCCGCGAGGTGTGGAACACCTACGGCCCCACCGAGGCCACCGTGGTCGCCTGCGCCGCCCTGCTGACCGGCGAGGGCCCGGTGCGGATCGGCCTGCCGCTGGACGGCTGGGACCTCGCCGTGGTCGACGAGGCCGGCCTGCCGGTGGCCGCCGGCGGCACCGGACAGCTGGTGATCGGCGGCGTCGGCCTGGCCCGCTACCTCGACCCCGAGAAGGACGCCGAGAAGTACGCGCCGCTGCCCTCGCTGGGCTGGGAGCGCGCCTACCGCAGCGGTGACCTGGTCCAGGCCGACCGGGCCGGCCTGCTGTTCCTCGGCCGCACCGACGAGCAGATCAAGCTGGGCGGGCGACGGATCGAGCTCGGCGAGGTCGACGCGGCCCTCCAGGCGCTGCCCGGCGTGGCGGGCGCGGCCGCGGCCGTCCGGACCGCGCGCGGCGGCAACCAGCTGCTGGTCGGCTACCTGGTGGTCCAGGACGGCTTCGACCGCGAGCAGGCCGTCGAGCGGCTGCGCGCCGAGCTGCCCGCCGCCCTCGTCCCGCTGCTGGCCACGGTCGAGACCCTGCCCACCCGGACCTCCGGCAAGGTCGACCGGGCCGCGCTGCCCTGGCCGCTGCCCGAGCTGGAGACCGCCGGGCCGACCGAGCAGCTGTACGGCACCGAGGCCTGGCTGGCCGAACAGTGGTCGGAGATCCTCGGCGTCCGGGTCACCGGCCCGCGCGACGACTTCTTCGCGATCGGCGGCGGCAGCCTGGCCGCCGCCCGGCTGACCACCCTGCTGCGCACCCGCTACCCGAGCGCGGCCGTGCTGGACATCTACCAGCACCCGACACTGCGCAAGCTCGCCCGGCACCTGGAGCGCACCGCCGGCGAGAGCGGCGAGGCCCGCACCATCACCCTGGTGCCGACGAGGGCCCAACTGCTCCAGCTGCTCCTGCTGATCCCCCTGTTCACCGTGGTCGGCCTGCGCTGGACGGTCGCCCTGCTGGCCGCCGGGAACCTGCTCGGCCACCTCGGTGACTACCCGTGGGCACCCACCGCCTCCTGGTGGTGGGTCGGCGCGGGCGCGCTCGCGCTGTACACCCCGCCCGGCCGGTTGGCGATCGCGGCGGGCGGCGCCCGGCTGCTGCTGCGCGGGCTGCGCCCGGGCAGCCACCCGCGCGGCGGCTCCGTCCACCTGCGGCTGTGGACCGCCGAGCGGCTCACCGAGCTGAGCGGCGCGGACTCGCTGTCCGGCGCCTGGCTGGTGCGCTACGCCCGGGCGCTGGGCGCCAAGGTCGGGCCCGAGGTGGACCTCCACTCGCTGCCGCCGGTCACCGGGATGCTGAAGCTGGGCCGCGGCTGCGCGGTCGAGGCCGAGGTGGACCTGTGCGGCTACTGGCTGGACGGGGACCGGCTGCTGGTCGGTTCGGTCAAGATCGGCTCGGGCGCCGTGGTCGGCACCCGTTCGACGCTGCTGCCCGGTGCCCGGGTCGGCAAGCGCGCCCAGGTGGCGGCCGGCTCCAGCGTCACCGGCCAGGTGCCGACCGGCCAGCTCTGGGGCGGCGCGCCCGCCGTCAAGCTGGGCCGCGCCGAGCGCGGCTGGCCCAAGGAGCGCCCGGTGCGCCGGGCCCGTTGGGCCTCGCTGTACGGCGCCAGCGGTGCCGTGCTCGGCCTGCTCCCGGCACTGCCCGCGCTCGCCGCGCTGGCCGTGCTGTCCCGGTTCGTCGAGCAGGGCCAGGCCCTCGGCCCGGCCCTCGGCGGCGCGCTGCTCGGCCTGTTGCCCGCGACGCTGGCGTTCGGCGCGGTGTACGCGGCGCAGCTGGTGGTGCTGGTCCGGCTGCTGAGCGTCGGTCTGGTGCCCGGGACGCATCCGCTGCACGGCCGGGTCGGCTGGCAGGCGTGGACCGTCATGCAGTTGATGGACCGGGCCCGCGAGGTGCTGTTCCCGCTCTACGCCGGGCTGGTCACGCCGCTGTGGCTGCGCGCCCTCGGCATGCGGGTCGGCCGGCACGCCGAGGTGTCCACGGTGCTGGCGCTGCCCAGCCTGACCACGGTCGGCGACGGCGCGTTCCTCGCCGACGACACCCTGATGGCCCCGTACGAACTGGGCGGCGGCTGGGTGCGCCTCGGCGAGGCGAAGGTCGGCGAGCGGGCGTTCCTCGGGAACTCGGGGATGACCGCGCCGGGCCGCTCGGTGCCCAAGCGCGGCCTGGTGGGCGTGCTGTCGGCGACCCCGGCGAAGGCGAAGAAGGGCGGCTCGTACCTGGGCATGCCCCCGATGCGGCTGCCGCGCTCGGCGGACCAGGCCGACCAGAGCCTGACCTACGAGCCGCCGACCCGGCTGCTGTGGGCGCGCGGGCTGGTCGAGGTCGGCCGGCTGGTTCCGGTGCTGGCCTCGGCGGCGCTGGGCCTGCTGACCGTGGCGGCGCTGTCCTGGCTGGCGGCCGGCTCGCCGCTGACCGCCGCGCTGCTGTCGGGCGTGGTGCTGCTGGCCGCCGGTGTGGTGGCCTGCCTGGTCTCGCTGACGGCGAAGTGGCTGCTGGTCGGACGGTTCCGGGCGGTGGAGCACCCGCTGTGGAGCGGTTTCGTGTGGCGCAACGAGCTGGCCGACACCTTCGTGGAGATGGTGGCGGTGCCGTGGCTGGTCGGCGCGGTGCCGGGCACCCCGGTGCTGAACCTGTGGCTGCGCTCGCTGGGCGCGCACGTCGGCCACGGCGTCTGGTGCGAGAGCTACTGGCTGCCCGAGGCGGACCTGGTCACCCTCGGTGACGGGGTCACCATCAACCGGGGCTGTGTGGTGCAGACCCACCTCTTCCACGACCGGATCATGCGGATGGATACTGTGGTCCTCCGCGAGGGCGCCACCCTGGGCCCGGGCGGCATCGTGCTGCCCGGCAGCACGGTGGGCGCGCGCAGCACGCTGGGCCCGGCCTCGCTGGTGATGCGCGCCGAGTCCGTCCCCGCCGACACGCGGTGGCTGGGCAACCCGATCGAGGCGTGGCAGACCACGTCGTGACCACGTCCCCGACCCCCCGTCCCGGCCCGCAGGAAGCGCACGCCCCCGTGAAGTCCAAGCCCGCCCCCGAGGCCGCCGATGCCCCGGACCCGTACTTCCCGAACAGCGGCGACCACCGCTACCGGGTGCACCGCTACGAGCTGGCGCTGGACTACCGACCCGGCCCCAACCGGCTGGCCGGCTCGGCCCGGCTGAGCGCGGTGGCGGACGCGACGCTGACGGAGTTCGCCCTCGACCTGGCCGAGTTCCGGATCGGCCGGGTGCTGGTCGACGGCCGGACCGCCCGCTACACCCACCGCGCCGGCAAGCTGCGGATCCGTCCGGCCAGAGCCCTGGCGCCGGGCGCGGCGTTCACCGTCGAGGTGCACTACACCGGCAACCCGCGCCCGGTGCGCAGCCCGTGGGGCGGCCTGGGCTGGGAGGAGCTGACCGAGGGCGCGCTGGTGGCGAGCCAGCCGGTCGGCGCGCCGTCCTGGTTCCCGTGCAACGACCGGCCCGCCGACAAGGCGACCTACCAGCTGGCCGTCACCACGCCGTCCCCGTTCACCGTGGTCGCGAGCGGCCGGCTGCTGACCCGCACCACCAAGGCGTCCAGCACCACCTGGGTGTACGAGCAGAGCGCGCCGACCCCGACGTACCTGGTGACGGTGTCGATCGGGCACTACCGGCCGGTGCCGCTGGCGGTGCGTCCGGCCGTGCCGCAGTCCGGGTACGTGCCGGAGCGCCTGGCCGCCGCGTTCGCCCGGGACTTCGCCCGGCAGCCGGAGATGGCGGCGTACTTCGGCGAGGTCTTCGGGCCGTACCCGTTCGGCGAGTACGCGGTGGTGGTCGCGGACGAGGAGCTGGACGTCCCGGTGGAGGCGCAGGGCCTCGCCACCTTCGGCACCAACCACCTCGGCGGCGGCTGGGAACGGGAGCGGCTGATCGCCCACGAGCTGGCCCACCAGTGGTTCGGCAACAGCGTCACGATCTCCGCCTGGCGGCACATCTGGCTCAACGAGGGCTTCGCCAAGTACGCGGAGTGGCTCTGGTCCGAGCACTCCGGCGGTCCGGGCGCGGCGGTGCACGCCGCGGCCGCGCACCGGCTGCTGGCCGGGCTGCCGCAGGACCTCCGGCTCGGCGATCCCGGCCGGAAGCTGATGTTCGACGACCGGCTGTACCAGCGCGGCGGACTGGTGGTGCACGCGCTGCGGCGGACGCTCGGCGAGGACGCGTTCTTCGCCATGCTGCGGGACTGGACCGGCGCCAACCGGCACGGCGTGGTCTCCACCGCCGATCTGCGCGCGCACGCCGCCCGGTACACCACCGTCCCGCTCGGCCCGCTCTTCGAGGCCTGGCTGGAACTGCCGGAACTGCCGCCGCTGCCGCACTGAGCGGACAACCGGCCCGGGTCGCGCCGTTCCCGACGGGCCCGGGCCGGTTGCCCGCCGGTTGTCGCCGGTCCTCCGCCGCCGCTCCGCCGACTTGTTCGACGACTTGTTCAGCGGCTTGTTCGACGCCCTTATTCGGTCGGCCCCGGACCGGTGCTGGGCTACTGTGCGTACCCATGCCGATGAGTCCAGAAGCCCACATGACCGACCTCCCCAACGAGCTGCTGCCCGCCACCCGCCGGGCCCTGCTGCACCGGCTCGCCGTCGCCCAGGCCGAGGGACGCACACCCTCGATGGTCGCCGGGGTGGTGCGCGACGGGCAGCCGGTGTGGAGCGGCGCCCGCAGCATGGTCGACGGGCACGCGCCGACCCCGGACGTCCAGTACCGGATCGGCTCGCTCACCAAGACCTTCGTCGCCGTCCTGGTGCTCCGGCTGCGCGACGAGGGCCTGCTCGACCTCGCCGACCCGCTCGCCCGGCACCTGCCCGGCACCCCCGCCGACGACGCGACGATCGCCCAGCTGCTCGCCCACTCCGCCGGTCTGACCTCCGAGACCCCCGCCCCGTGGTGGGAGCGGACCGCGGGCTCGCTGCGGCCCGACCTCGGCGACCTCCTGGAGGCCGAGCGGCCGCTGGGGGGCCCGGGGCGGGGGGGGGCCGCCCCGGGCGGGCGGGGAGGGCCCACTCACGGCCCGCCAG
>NZ_JBHUAF010000029.1:0-28065 GCF_042789895.1 Kitasatospora sp. NPDC056783 | reverse complement strand
GCCCGCCGCTGGGGCGCCGGGCGCGCGCCGCCCCCGGCCGGGCTCCACCTCTTCTGCTCGCCCCGCTACGCGCTGCTCGGCGCGCTGGTGGCCCGGCTGCGCGGCGAGCCCTGGGGCGAGGTCCTGCGCCGCGAGGTGCTGGCCCCGCTCGGCATGGACCGCACCACCCTGCTGCCCGAGCACCCGCACGCCGGGGGCTTCGCCGTCCACCCGTGGGCCGACGT
This sequence comes from Kitasatospora sp. NPDC056783, assembly GCF_042789895.1. NCBI lineage: Bacteria > Bacillati > Actinomycetota > Actinomycetes > Kitasatosporales > Streptomycetaceae > Kitasatospora > Kitasatospora sp. NPDC056783. The sequence continues at coordinate 27,841 of NZ_JBHUAF010000029.1, read as the reverse complement.
CATGCTGCCCGAACCGCTCACCGACACCGGCCTGATGAGCCCGGCCGGCCAGCTCTGGTCCACCGGCGCCGACCTGGCCCGGTGGGCGGCCTTCCTCGCGGCAGGCGACGACAAGGTCCTGTCCGCCACCACCCTCGCCGAGATGCGCCGACCGGTCATGGCCCCGGACAACGACGCGTGGACGAGCGGCTACGGCCTCGGCCTGCAACTGCACCGCCACGAGGGCCGGCTGCTGTTCGGGCACACCGGCTCGATGCCCGGTTTCACCGCGGGGCTGTGGATCAGCGAGGCCGACGGTCTCGGCGCGTACGCCCTCTCCAACGCCACCAGCGGCGGCAACACCCCGTCGCTGGCCGCCCGGTTGATCGCGCTCACCGCCGAGCTGGAGCCCCGGCTGCCCGAACCGTGGCGCCCGTCGGCCGAGGCGGTGGACCCGGAGCTGCTGGAGATCACCGGCCCCTGGTACTGGGGCGCCGCGCCGGCCGCCCTGCGGCTGCGGCCCGGCCGGGTCCTGGAACTCACCCCGCTCACCGGCGCCGGCCGGGGCTCGCGCTTCCGGCCCGAACCGGACGGCACCTGGACGGGCACGGAGAACTACTACGCGGGCGAGACCCTGCGGGTGGTCCGCCACCCCGACGACACGGTCAGCCACCTCGACGTCGGCTCCTTCGTCTACACCCGCGAACCGTACGGCCCGGCCGGTGCCGTCCCGGGCGGGGTCGACGCCGAGGGCTGGCGGACGTTCTGACCGCGCGTCGAGGGGCGTGACGGCACCACGGTGCGCGACGGCGTCCGAGGGGCGGGCGTCCCGGGGCGCGATGGCATGAACCCCCCGGATCGCGACGACAGGGGCGTACGCCGCAACCATGGGCGTGCGCCCCCGAAGACCAGGGGCGTACGGTGCGCCCGTACGCCCCTGCGGTCCGTGTTGTCCACCCCCGGCAGACGAGCGGCGGGTGCCGGGCACGTGACCGGCGCGCCACGGGTGGTCCCATTCAACAGGTGCACATCTGCGCTCCCCCGGGCCGCAACATGAATGCCAACCGGCTCGGAGAGACATACGGGGACCGGTTCGCGTCCTTGCCCTACCGCCTGCGGACCGGGACGGTGCCCTGGTGATCCACGGCACCGCCGATCGTGCTGCCCTGGAGGGTCTGCCATGACCACCGTCCCCACGTACGCTCCGTCCGCAGTCGCCCCCGCCCACAACGCCCCGGCGGTGCCCGCACCCCGCCCCCGGCCCGCCGCCTACACCGTCTCCCTCGCCCGCGACGAGGACGACGTGCGGGCCGCCCAGCGGCTGCGCCACCAGGTCTTCGGCGCCGAGCTCGGCGCCGTCCTGCACAGCCCGGTCGCGGACCTGGACGTCGACCCGTTCGACGAGTACTGCGACCACCTGCTGGTCCGCGAGGGCGAGGACGGCGCCGTCGTCGGCACCTACCGGCTGCTGCGCCCCGAGGCCGCCCGCCGGGCGGGCCGGCTGTACTCCGACGGCGAGTTCGACCTCTCCGCACTGGCGCCGGTCCGCCGCGGCCTGGTCGAACTCGGGCGCTCCTGCATCCACCCGGACCACCGGGGCAACGGCGCCGTCATCAACCTGATGTGGGGCGGCATCGCGCGCTACCTGGCGGACACCGGCAACACCTGGGTCGGCGGCTGCTGCTCGATCGATCTGACGGACGGCGGAGCCACCGCGGCCCGGGTCTGGGACGCCGTCAGCGCCAAGCACCTGGCCCCCGCGGAGTACCGGGTCACCCCGCACCGCCGCTGGGACGCCACCGGGGTGCCGCGCGCCGAGCGCGGCCCGCTGCCGGCCCTGCTCCGCGGCTACCTGCGGCTGGGCGCCTGGGTCTGCGGCGAGCCCGCGTACGACCCGGACTTCGACTGCGCCGACCTGTACGTGCTGCTGTCGCTGGAGCGCACCGACCCGCGCTACCTGCGGCACTTCCTGTCCGGGGTGCCCGCCTCGGGCACCCCGGGCGCCTCGTCGTGAGCGTCTGGCTGCCCACGGCGACCTGCCGGCCCGAGACCTGCCTGGCCGAACCCGCGCCGGAGGTCTCCCACCCCCGGCGGGCGCTGCGGCTGACCGGCTGCCTCGCGGCGCTGCTGGCCGGGGTCCTGCTCGGCGTGCCGGTCCGGCTGTTCCCGTACGACACCCGGATCCGGCTGGTCCGGCTCTGGGCCCGGGTGGTGCTGCACACCCTCGGGGTGACCGTCCACCTCACCGGGCCGAGCCGGCCGGGGCGCGGGGTGGACGGCGGGGTGGACGGCGGGATGGGTGGCGGGATGGACGGCGGGATGGGTGGCGGGATGGGTGGCGGGGTGCTCGTGGTGGCCAACCACGTGTCCTGGCTGGACATACCGCTGCTCGCCGCCGGGTGCCCCGGCCGTTCACTGGCCAAGACCGAGGTCCGGCGGTGGCCGGTGCTCGGCCCGCTGGCCGCCTGGTGCGGCACCGTCTTCCTGGACCGCGACCGGCTGCGCACCCTGCCGGACACCGTGGCGGCGGTGGCCGAGGTGCTCCGCTCCGGACAGCCGGTGATCGTGTTCCCGGAGGGATCCACCTGGTGCGGGCGGGAGAGCGGCCGGTTCCGGCCCGCGTTGTTCCAGGCGGCGGTGGACGCGAGTGCCGACGTCCTGCCGGTGACCATCCGTTACCGGCTGGCGGACGGGCGGCCGACCAGCGTGCCCGCCTTCATCGGGGACGACGGACTGCTCACCTCGCTCGCCCGGGTGGTCGCGGCCCGCGGGCTGGTCGCCGACGTGACCTTCCTGCCGCCGATCCCGCCGCCCGGACCGCCGGTCGGGCCGCGGCCCGACCGGGCGGGCGCCCGGCGCGAACTGGCCCACAGGGCACAGGCGGCGATCGAAGGCATCCGCTGACGGGCCCGCCGACGGTGCGCCGGGCGCGGGTGTCGGGCGCGGGTGTCGGCCGGGCGAGCGGCCGAACGGACAGCCGGGCGAGCGGCCGAACGGACAGCCGGGCGCTCGGGCGAGCGCCCGGTCAGGCGGAGCGGGCCCCGGCCGGCTCCGCCGGGCACGGAGGGGCGGCCTCCGACGGGACGATCGGGCGCGCCCGGCCCAGCAGGACGGCGACCAGGACGGCGGTGACCGCGAGCGCCAGCGCCCCGCAGCGCACGGCGAGGTGGATGCCGTCGACGAAGGCGCCGTCCACCGCGTCCTGGAGCGGAGCGGGCAGTGCCGCGGCCGCGTCGCCGGCACCGTGCCCCGCGCCGGTGGGCGCGTCCGCGATCGGGCCGACGGCGTCCGACGGGACGCCGAGCCGGTGCAGGGCCGAGGTCAGCTGACTGGTCATCCGGTTGGTCAGGATGGCGCCGAGCACCGCGATCCCGAGCACACCGCCGAGCTCACGCAGGGTGTTGACGGTCGCCGACGCCATGCCGGTCTGTACCGGGGCCACCCTCCGGAGCACCGCGACCGAGACCGGGGTGAAGGTCAGTCCCATCCCGAAGCCCATCACGACCAGCGTCCACAGGTACTCCGGGTAGTGGGCGTGGTCGCCGTAGAGCGACAACCCCCCGAGGCCGAGCGCGCACAGCGCGAGGCCGGACACCATCGGCGGCCGGGGGCCGTACCGGGCGGCGAGCCGGCCGGACAGCGGGCCGGCGATCACCAGCATCGCGGTCATCGGCAGCCCGCCGTACCCCGCGCCGGACGGGGACCAGCCGAGCACGCCCTGCATCATCAACGGCAGGAAGAACAGCGCTCCGAACATCCCGAAGCTCACCATGAATCCGCTGAGCAGCGCGCCGCACAACGCGCCGTCACGGAACAGCCGCAGTTCCAGCATCGGCTCGGCCAGCCGCAGTTCGAGCAGCAGGAAGCCGGCCAGCAGCGCCAGGGCGACCAGGCCGCAGCCGACCACCCGGGGGTCGGTCCAGCCCCGCGACGGGCCCTCGATCAGGGCGTAGACGAGGAGACCGAGGCCCGCCGCCGAGAGCGCGAACCCACCGAAGTCGATCCGCCGAGCACGCGGTGGGATCTCCGGCAGGACCTTGGCCGCGAGCACCACCCCGGCCACGCCGATCGGCACGTTGATCCAGAACACGCTCGCCCAGCCGAGGTGCTCGACCAGCGGGCCGCCGATCACCGGACCGACCGAGAGGCCGATCGCGGACACCCCGGACCACACGCCGATGGCCTTGGCCCGTTCGCGCTCGTCGGTGAAGACGTGCCCCAGCAGGGTCAGGCTGCCCGGGGTGAGCAGCGCGGCCCCGACCCCCTGGACCATCCGGGCCGCGACGAGGACCCCGATCGTTCCGGCGAGTGCGGCCATCGCCGAGCCGGCCGTGAACAGGCCGAGCCCCAGCACGAACATCCGGGTACGGCCGTGGCGGTCACCCAGCGCGCCACCGGTCAGGACGAGTGCGGCGTAGACCAGGCTGTAGCCCTCCGCGACCCACTGGAGGCCACTGATCCCGGCGTCCAGCTCCTGCCCGATGCGGGGCAGTGCGACATTGACGACGACGTTGTCCAACATGGCCATGAACATGGCGACACAGAGCGTCAACAGCGCCAGCCGCTTCCGGCGCATGCTCGACTCCCCCATGGAGATCCCTCCCGATCGCTCGCCCCTAACAGCGTTAGGGCTCGATGTGACACGCACAGAGTGCCCCTAACACCGTTAGATCGCAAGTCGTATCCGCGACCTGGGGGTTCGCCCCCGGACCGGGTCGTGGCACTGTTGGTCCACCGGACTGTTGATCCGCCACACTGTTGATCCGCGAACCGCACCGGTCCGCCCGACCGCTGGAGGCCTCCGCACCGCCATGCCGGAGAACGACGACGCGACCCCCGCCCTCACCCGGGAGGCCCTCACCCAGGCCGCGCTGCGCGTACTGGAACGGGACGGCCTGGACGGGCTGTCGATGCGCAAGGTCGCCGCCGAGGTCGGCGTCAAGGCCGCCTCGCTGTACTGGCACGTCCGCAACAAGCAGGAACTGCTCGACCTGCTCAGCGACGCGCTCCTGGCGTCGGCCGAACCCCCGCCGCGCCAGGACGACTGGCGGTCGGAACTGCACGAGTACTGCTCCCGCTACCGCCGGCTGCTGCTCGACAACCGCGACGCCGCGAAGGTCGTCGCCGGCCGCCTCGCCCCCGGGCCGTGCCTGCTCAACCTGATGGAGGACCAGCTCGACCGGCTCCGCTCCGCCGGGTTCTCCGACGCCGACACGGCCATGGCCAGCTACCTGCTGGGCGCCTTCGTCCAGGGCTTCGTACTCCAGGAGCAGTCGCCGATCTCGGCCGCCGAGGTGCTCGGCACCAGCCGCCGGGAGATCGCCGACGCCACCGGGGACGTCTTCCGCCGCCTGCCGACGGAGGCCTACCCCAACCTCGCGGCCCTGGCCGACCACCTGACCGGGCCCGACATGGACGCCCGCTTCGAGTTCGGCCTGCAACGGATCCTCGACGGCCTCGCGGCCCTGCTGCCGCCGGAACGGCGCTGACCCGCCCCGGCCGATCCCGCCCCCGCCCGCTCCCGCCCGCTCCCGTCCCCGGTCGTTCCATCAGCCGATCGTTCCCGTGGCCGCCCGACCTGCGGCAACGCTCCGACAACCCGGTACGATCATCGCCGAGTCAAGGACGGGCACAGCACGAGGCGGGGGCATGGCCAAGGACCGGGCAGCAGCACAACCGACCGGCCATCAGCCCGGGGGCCCGACACCGGTCCCCGGCGGGCAGATCGGTCTGGTGGAGGGCGCCGCCCGGAAGTCGATGGGCTGCCTCGGCGAGCTGGTCTTCGAATTCGTCGGCGGAATCGCGCTCCTCGCCCTGACCACGGCCTCACTCGCGGGAGCCTTCTTCCTCGCGCGGGTGCTCCACGAGGCCAGCCCCGCCGGTGCCTACGCCCTCGCCGCCCTCGGCCTGCTCGGGCTCGTCCACGGCATCCGCCACCGGCGCAAGCCCAGGGAGCAGCGCACCAGGATCGGGCGGATCACCGCCGCGGTGACCGGCGCGCTCGGCCTCTGGCTGATCCTCTGCGTCGGATTCGCCTCCTTCGACACCGCCTTCGGGCTGGATCTCGGGATCTGACGCCGGGGCACGCTCGCCGGGCCGGTCGGAACGGCCCAGGAGGAGTTCACCCGGTGCCCGGGCTCCACCCTCTCCACGAGCCCTACGCCCAGGGACTGTTGGACGTCGGCGACGGTCAGCGGATCCGCTGGAACGCCTCCGGCAGCCCAGGGGGCAAGCCGGCCGTGGTGGCGTCCTGGACCGAGGAAGGCTTCCCGAAAGCCCTACCATACGACGCATGATCGCCTACGTCCCAGCCGCCGTGTTCTTCCTGCTGTTCGGGATCGGGGTGCTGCGCGACCGCCGCCAGTTCAGCAACGCCGTCCTGCTCGGCATCGCCGTCTCCCTCCTCACGCTCCCCGTGCTCGCCGAACTCAACAAGGCGCCCAACCTGGTGGTGGAGATGGTGGCCGTGGCCATCATCCTGCTGCCCGCCCTCGGCACGGTGGCCCTGGTCTGGTTCCTGCTCGCCAACGGCATGACCATGATCCGCAAGGAGGGCCGACGACCGGCCAACCTGCTCTCACTGCTCGCCGGGCTGGGCATCCTCGGGGTCATCGGGCTGCTGATCGCCGCCGTGATCGTCCACTCGCGGCAGCTGGCCGCCCTGGCGGGCACTGCCGTCCTGGTGGTCGGCTACATCTCCTTCCTGTTCACCTGCTTCGTCGGCTACGCCTTCCTGTACAGCCGCCACCGGCCGCGCGGAAAGGTGGACTTCGTCGTCGTGCTCGGCTCCGGGCTGATCGGCGGCGAGCGCGTTCCGCCGCTGCTGGCCAGCCGGCTGAACCGGGGCCGGGAGGTGTACGAGGAGCAGGCCGCGCGCGGCAACCCGCCGGTGCTGATCACCTCCGGCGGCCAGGGGCCGGACGAGAAGCTGCCGGAGTCCCACGCGATGGCCGACTACCTGGTCGAGCGCGGTTTCCCCGAGGAGCACATCGAGCGGGAGGACCGCTCGCGCACCACCGAGGAGAACCTCCTCTTCAGCAAGGCCATCATGGAGCAGGCCAAGCCCGACTACCGCTGCGTCGTGGTCACCAACAACTTCCACGCCTTCCGGGCCGCGCTGCTCGCCCGCCAGACCGGCGTCAACGGACACGTCTTCGGCTCGCCCACCGCCCGGTACTACTGGCCGAGCGCGACCATTCGCGAGTTCGCCGCGATCTTCCTGTCGCACAAGCTGGTCAACTTCGGGATCTGCGGCTTCCTCGCCCTCTGCGGCGCGATCGCGGCCCTCTGAACCACCCCAGGCCCGTCCACCCCACCGGGCCCCGGAACTCCCCTGGCCAGCCCCGGTCGCCGCGACGGAAGCGGCGCCCGGGGCTCGCCCGTTCCGGCAGGAACGCGACGGCTGCCAGGCGAGGGCGGCCCCGGGCGGGGTGTCAGGCCGCCGGGAGGGGTGTCAGGATGGCGCAGGGTCGTGGTGGCGTGCGCGTAGAGCTTGCCATTGTGGGTGGCCGGCCTTCGGCGCACTCGCCGGTGGTCATGGGATCAACCTGCCCGTTCCGGCCGTGCGCCTCAAGTGCGTTCCCGCGTACGGCGGGTACGGCGGGTACCGCAGGTACGGCGGGTACGGCCTTCGATGGAGCACGCCACCGACGGCGCCCGAGGGCCATGGCGGCCCGCGACATGCCCTGGCGGCGGACCCCGGATGACCGCCACATGGCCCCGGGGCGACGAGCGCGCCACGCTGCACGGAGCCAACCCCCACTCCTCCCCCGCCCAGGAGCCTCCATGCCACTGCGCCCCACCGCCGCGGCACTGCTCGCGGTCGCCGCCCTCACGCTCCCCACCGCCGTGCCCGGCTCGGCCGTCGCCTCCCCCACCGCGACCTCCGCCACAGCGTCCGCCACGGTTCCGGCGCCCGCGCCGGCGCCCCTGGCCGCAGGCGTCTCCGCCGACGCCGCGGCCGGTGGCTTCCAACAGGTCACCGGGTTCGGCACCAACCCGGGCAATCTCTCGATGTACACCTACACCCCCGCCGGGCTGCCCGGCGGCGCTCCCCTGGTCGTCGCGCTGCACGGCTGCCTCCAGAGCGCCACCGACTACTACCGCGGCTCCGGCTGGACCAAGTTCGCCGACCAGTACGGCTTCGCCGTGGTGTTCCCGCAGACCAGCAGCGCCAACAACAGCCTCTCCTGCTTCAGTTGGTTCGACGCGGGCAAGGACGCCCGGGGAGTGGGCGAAGCCAAGTCGGTCGTCGAGATGGTCGCCAAAGCCGAGGCCCTGTACGGCTCGGACGCCCACCGGGTGTTCGTCACCGGGCTCTCGGCCGGCGGCGGGATGGCCGCCGATCTGCTGGCCGACTACCCCGACGTGTTCGCCGGCGGGGCGATCGACTCCGGTCTGCCCGCGCACTGCGCCGCCACCCAGGCCGCCGCCGCCGGCTGCCAGAACTCCGACCAGGGGCTCACCCCGGCACAGTGGGGCGACAAAGTCCGGGCCGCGTACCCGGGCTACACCGGACCGTGGCCCAAGGTGGCGATCTGGCAGGGCAGTTCCGACACCGTGGTCAAGCCGGTGAACGCGACCGAACTGCGGGACCAGTGGACGAACGTCCAGGGCATCGGCCGACAGCCGAGCAGCACCAGGAGCCTTCCTGGCGGCACCGCCCAGGAGCTCTACACCGGCCCGAGCGGGCAGCCGTCCGTGGCCCTGTTCACGGTCAGCGGGATGGGCCACGGCCTGGCGGTCCACCCCGGCTCGGGGGCCGACCAGTGCGGGGCCACCGGCGCCTACTTCCTCGACACCGTCTGCTCCGGCTACTACACGGCGCAGTTCTGGGGGCTGGACGGCGGATCCGGCCCCACCAGCCCCGGGCTGCCCGCGCCGACCGGGCTGACGGCGACCGCGGCGACCGGCTCGGTCGCCCTCGCCTGGCGGGCCGTCAGCGGTGCCGCCTCGTACCAGGTCTTCCGCGACGGCGCCCAGGTCGGCAGCCCGACCGGGACGGCCTTCACCGACGGCGGGCTCACCGCGGGCACCACGTACGGCTACACCGTCGCGGCGGTCGATGCGTCGGGGGCGGTCGGCGCCCGGTCGGCGGCGGTACCGGCGACCACCACGGGCGGGGGCACCACCCAATGCTTCACCGCCGACAACTACGCCCACGTCCTGGCCGGCCGTGCCACCCAGAGCGGCGGTCTGACCTACGCCGCCGGCTCGGGCCAGAGCATGGGGCTCTGGAACACCTTCGTCACCCACACCCTGAAGCAGACCGGCCCGGGCTACTACGTGCTCGCCGACGGCCAGTGCTGACCGGGCGACGGCCGAGGCTACGCGCCGCACCGCGCCGCCGGGCGGCCGGGTACCGCGCAACGCCGTAGCCACCCGCTCGACGACGGCCCTCGCCACCGCGCCCACCGTACGGATCATCCGGCCCCCACCTCCTCCCGGAGCCCGGCGAAAAGGTCGGTCTCGATCCCGCCCGGGCCGGCCGCCGTGCCGGGCCCCGGCAGCAGGCTCCGGGCCAGGTGGTAGTCCTCCGTCGGCCAGACCTCGCGCTCGATGTCCCGCGGGTGGGCCATGAATGCCACGCCCGGCCGGACCTGGGTGGCGTGGGCCAGCAGCGCCGCGTCCCGCACGGCGAACTGCTCGGCGCACGCTATCCGCGTGGTGGTGGCCAAGGCGGGCGCGGAGTCCGGCCAGTCGGCGAGCACCTGCCCCATCCCGGAGGGGACACCCCGTTCCGTCATGGCCTCGTGCATGGCCTGGAACCAGGCTCTGGAGAGCGCCAGGTGGTAGTAGAGCTTGGCCACCTGCCAGGGTTCACCCGGCTCGGGGTGGCGATCCCCGTCGGCGGCGGCCTCCAAGGCCGCCACGGCGACCCGGTGGGTCATCACGTGGTCCGGGTGCGGGTAGCCGCCCGTCTCGTCGTACGTGATCACCACGTGCGGACGGAACTCCCGGATCAGCGCGACCAGCGGCGCCGCCGCGAGTTCCACCGGCCGGGCCGCGAAGCATCCTTCCGGGAGCGGTTCGCCCGGCCCGGGAAGGCCGGAGTCCACGAAACCGAGGAACCGCTGGCGCACCCCGAGGATCTCCCGGGCGAGCGCCATCTCCTCGCGCCGGACGCGGGCGAGGTCGGCCCGGACCTCCGGCCCGTCCAGGGCCGGATTGAGCACCGAACCGCGCTCGCCGCCGGTACAGGTCGCGACCAGGACGTCCACGCCCTCCGCCGCGTACCGGGCGAGGGTGGCCCCGCCCTTGCTGGACTCGTCGTCGGGGTGCGCGTGCACGCTGAGCAGGCGAAGGCCTTCGGAGTGACGGGTGAACACGGGCACCTCCAGGTGTGGGTGATCGGGAATCGAACGGCGGTCGGCCCACCGTTCCCCGAGCCGCCGGGGCGACCGCGCCGGCCACCCGGAGAGAACTTAGGACGGACACAGTGATTGGGTCAAGCATAATTACTGTGCTCGACCCATCGAACCGCGCTACACTCCCGTCATGACCGACACCGGGGCCATCCCGAACCTGCGCGAGCTGAACAAGCGCCGCACCCGCGAGGCGATCTCGCACGCCGCGACCAGGCTCTTCATCGAGCGGGGCTTCGACCGGACGACCATCGCCGAGGTGGCGGCCGCCGCCGGCGTCGCCAAGATGACCGTCACCAACCACTTCCCGCGCAAGGAGGACCTCTTCTTCGACCTGCACGAGGAGCTCGCCGGCCGACTCGCCGAGGCCGTCGCCGAGCGTGCGCCGGGCGAGTCCGCACTCGCCGCGCTGCGCCGCGACTGCCTGGCCGGGCTCGACCGGCAGGACGCCCGACTCGGCTTCTCCGGCTCCGCCTTCGCCCGCACCGTCGTGGACAGTCCCGCCCTGTCCGCCCGACTGCGCGAGCTGCACGAGCAGAGTGAGACGGCCCTCGCCGAGGCGCTGGCCGAGGCGGTGCACGAGATACCCGTCGGCTTCGAGTGCCGGGTCGCCGCCGCACTGCTCGCCGCCGTCGACCGGTCGGTCTTCGCCGAGGTGTTCCGCCGAACCCTCGCCGGCGAGGAGCCGACCACGATCTCCGCCGCGGTCCGCCCCTCGGCGGTGCGCGCCTACGGCCGCCTGGAGGGCACCCTGGGGGGCTTCGCCGTCCGGACGTCCTAGCGCACGCCGGAGCGCCGCGCTCGCGACCGGACGCCCGACGATCCCCCACGTCAGACCACCCTTGACGAAAGGTTGACCTGCTCACGGCAGAAGATTGACGATCACCGCCTCTATGGTCGGCCCATGCCCTCACAGCCCATCAGGCCCACCGCCCTGCCGGTCCTGCCCTACCGAAAACCCACCCGGGGCCGGGACTACTGGGTCCTGGACAACGTCCTGCCCGACCCGGACACCGTCCGGGAGCGTTGTCTGGTCCGTGGGGAATGGACCGAGGGCTACCCGTACCGCCCCGAGACCTGGCCCGGACTGCGCACGATGCCGGGCCTGGAGCCCACGGAGCTGGCCCGGGTCGAGTCACTGGTCCGCAAGGCCACCGGTGCCTCCCGGCTCTGGGTGCAGGGCACCCCGGGCGGCGGCACGCTCAATCACAACTGCGTCCAGGTCGTCGGCTCGGGAGAGTCGGAGTCCCGCCCGCACACCGACTCCCGCGCGCTCTGTCGCTACGCCGCCGTCCTCTACCTCAGTCCGGGCGCCCCGAAGGACACCGGCACCAGCTTCTACCGCCAGCAGTTCCCGGGCGGCCGCCTCGGCGGCAACCTGGTCAACGCCCCGCACAACAACCTGGTCGAGGCACTCGGCACCCGCCATGTTCCCGCCGACCACTTCACCGAGGACGTCCGCGTCCCCAACCGCTACAACCAACTGCTGCTCTACCACGCCAATCTGATCCACAGCGCCACCGGCTACTACGGCACCGAGCTGGCGGAGCGACGGATGACAGCGGTCTTCTTCTGGATGGCCTGACCGCCCGGCCGGCCTGATCTCCCGGACACTCCGACCACTCGGACTGTCCGACCACCCGGACGGTCCGACCACCCAGCGCCGGACACCGACCTCCCCGATCCGGGGGAACGCCCGCAGCAGTTCACCGATCCGCTCCCGCGCGCCCTCGGCCTCCTCCCGCAGGCGCCGAAGGTCACCGCGCCGGCGGTCGAGCAGCAGCTCGGCTCCCTGGCCGAGCGCCGTCTCCGTCCCAACCCCACCCCACCCCCCCCGCTTGCCCGGATTCGGGCCCCTCGCCCCTGGGGAGGCTCGGCGCATGAGCCACGACGCCGTACCCGCGACCGAGACCGTCCACCGCGACTGGGCCGAGATCGACCGGCTGCCCACGGTCGAGCTGCTCCGTCTGATGAACACCGAGGACCGCGGCGTGCCCACCGCCGTCGCCGGTGAGTTGGAGCGGATCGCCGCCGTGGTCGACGCCGTGGCCGCCCGGATGGCGCGCGGCGGTCGGCTGGTCTACGCCGGCGCGGGAACGGCCGGACGGCTCGGTGTGCTGGACGCCGCCGAGTGCCCGCCGACCTTCGGAACCGACCCGGCACTGGTCGTCGGCCTGATCGCGGGCGGGCGCCCGGCCGTCACTGCGGCCGCCGAGGGCGCCGAGGACCGCACCGACCTCGCCGAGGCCGATGTGTCCGCCCTCCGGCTCGGCCCCGCCGACACCCTGGTCGGCGTCTCCGCTTCCGGCCGCACGCCCTACGCGTTGGCCGCCGTCCGGACCGCACGGGGGGCCGGGGCGCTGACCGTCGGGCTGGCGTGCAACCGGAACTCGGCGCTGGCCGCGGCGGCCGAGCTCGGCATCGAGGTGGAGGTCGGCCCGGAGGTGCTGGCCGGGTCGACCCGGCTCAAGGCGGGTACGGCACAGAAGCTGGTGCTCAATCTGCTGTCCACGGCCGTGATGGTCAGGCTCGGCCGGACGTACGGAAATCTGATGGTCGACCTCCGTGCCACCAACGACAAGCTTCGCGACCGCGCCCGTCGGATCGTCGCCGAGGCGACCGGCGCCGATGAGGAAGCGGTCGAGCGCGCCCTGACCACCACCGACGGCCGGGTCAAGGACGCGATCCTGACGCTGCTCGCGGACGTGGACGCGCCCACCGCCGCCCACCTGCTCAAGGCCTCGGACGGACGACTGCGCGACGCCCTCCGCCACGCCCGGACGTAGCACGCGCCCCCACCAGCCCAGACCCCACCACCATCCGGGCTCACACCGCCACCCGGGCCCACACCGCCGCCCGGGCCCACACCGCCACCCGGGCCCACACCCCCACCTACGCCTCCGCCTGTCCCCCGGCCGGACCCTCCCGCGCGATCTCCGCCCGGAACCCCTCGATCAGCACCCGCAACCCGTACTCGAAGTCGGCGTCGTGGTCGGTCATCCTCAGCACGTCGACCGCCTCGCGCAGCAGCGGCAGTTCGCGAAGCGCCTCGTCCGGGAACGGCGGCCGGTCCCGGTCCGCGACGTCCTGCCGCCAGGCCTGCTCCTCGGTGACCCAGCCCATGATGTACCGGTCGACGGTCAGCAGCAGTCGCAGCGCCGTGCGCGGGCGCAGCCCGGCCCGGCACAGCGCGCTCAACTGGGCCTCGACCGCCGGGAGTTCACCCTCCGTCGGCAGGGTCCCGGCATGCACCCGGGCGCCGTCGCGGTAGGCCAGCAGGGCGTTCCGCTTGGCGCGGGCGTCGGCGGCGATCCACTCGGGCCAGTTCCGCGGATCCGGCTCGCGGTCGGGCGGGAGCGCCTGGGCGAGCATCTCCTCGGCCATCAGGTCGAGGAGTTCCCGCTTGTTCCTGAAGTGCCAGTACAACGCCGGCGACTGGACGCCGAGCTCTCGGGCGAGCCGACGGGTGGTCAGCCCGTCGATGCCCTCCTCGTCGAGCAGCCGCAGCGCGGTGCGCACCACCTCGTCGCGTTGCAGCGCCATCCGATCGACCTCCCGAACCGTTCGCTTGCCAGGCGCACCTTATCGCCGATAAGTTCCCGAACCGGAATTTATCAGCGATAAGGAAAGCCGTCGTGGCCACCGCCGACGGCCGGGAAGGGACCCCACCCGCGTGACCTCCGAACCGAGCCCGGCCTCCCGAGCGGACCAGCCCCCCGCAGTGGACCAGTCCCCCGCAGCGAACCCACCTACCGGAACGACCCCGCCTCCCGAAGCGGACCGCCCCCGCTCCCGCCTGCTGCCGAACACCGCCCCCTGGCGGTCCTCCCGGGACTTCCGCCTGACCTGGACCTCCGGCACCGTCACCCTGCTCGGCTCGATCTTCACCATGACGGCCGTCCCGCTCCAGGTCGCCGAACTCACCGGCTCGCCCCTGGCCGTGGGCGCGGTCGGTGCGGTCGAACTCGTCCCCACCATCCTGTTCGGCCTCTACGGCGGCGTCCTCGCCGACCGTGCGGACCGCCGCACCGTCGCCCTGGCCACCGAGGTCGCGCTGGCCGCGCTCAGCGCCCTGCTGCTGGCCAACGCGCTGCTCGGCACCCCCGCCATCTGGCCGCTCTACGTCGCCGCCGGGGTGGCGGCGGCACTCCAGGGCATCCAGCAGCCCTCACTCGAGGCGATGATCCCGCGGCTGGTGCCCCAGGACCAGTTGGTGGCGGCGGGCGCCCTGCTCTCGCTGCGCTGGAGCATCGGCGGCGTGGCCGCCCCGGCGGCGGCCGGCCTGCTGATCGCGACCGCCGGAGTCCCGGCCGCCTACCTGGTGGACCTCGGTACCTTCCTGCTCTCGATCGCCCTGCTCGCCCAGGTCCGTCCCGTGCCCTCGGAGCGGGACGCCGAGGCCCCGCAGCTCACCGAGTTCCTGACCGGCGCCCGGTACGCGGCCCGGCGGCCCGACCTCGTCGGCACCTACCTGGCCGACCTCGCGACCACCGTGTTCGCCCTGCCCACCGCGTTGTTCCCGTTCCTGGCCGCGGACCTGGGGGCGACCTGGGCACTCGGCCTGCTCTACTCGGCCGGCGCGGTCGGCAGCCTGATCGCCGCCGGGACCAGCGGGTGGACGGACCGGGTGCACCGGCACGGCCGGCTGGTCCTGCTCTCGGCCGCCCTGGTCGGCGCGGCGACGGCCACGGCCGCCTTCGCCCCCGGTCTGTGGGCCGTCCTGCTCTGCCTGACCGTCGCCGGTTTCGGCCACTGGATCGGCGACACCTTCCGCAGCGCCATCTGGAACCAGTCCATCCCGGACGAACTCCGGGGCCGCGCGGCCGGGCTGGAGATGCTGATCGGCTCCGCCGGGCCCGCCCTGGGCGACCTGCGGGCCGGCGGGCTCGCCGCCCGGCAGGGCATCCGGGCGGCCCTGCGCACCGGCGGTCTGCTCTGCCTCGGCAGCTCAGCCGCCCTGTCCGCCGCGATCCCCGCGCTCTGGCGCTACGACCAGCGGACGCGCCACGACCAGCGGGAGCAGGAACACCAGCAGGTGCCCCTGACGAAGCCCGCCCGAACGGAACCCGCCCCGTGACTCACCGGCCCCGTGACTCACCGGTCCCGCCGGACTCCACCGAATCCCGCCGAACCAGCCGCACGAACCACCGCTCACTCCGGGACCAGCGCCGTCGCATGCCGATCGATCAGCTCCTCCAGCCGCCGAACGTCCTCGATTCCACGCTTGGGCAGCATGGTCAGCACCCCCGTCTCCTCGCTCCCGCCCAGCAGCAGCAACAGTCCGGGCGTCTCCAGGTGGTACCGCTGCTCCGGCCAGCCCAGCTCGGTGACGGAGTCCTCGTTCTCGACGACCACCCCGTAGTCGTCCACCAGGACCCGGAACTCGCCCTTGTCCGCCGCCAATCGCGTCACCCGCCGCAGTTGCAGCCGGGGCGGCGCGAGCAACAGCAGCAGCGCGCCGAGCATCAGCACCCCCGGCAGCGGCCCCGCCCATCCGGCAGCCCCGAGCAGTGCCGAAAGCACCGCCGGGCAGGCGGCGATCGTGTACCGGCCCCGCCGTGCCCGGCGCCCGGCCGCCGTGTGCCGGTCCCACGCCGCGCGGGCCTCCCGGAAGTCCGCGGCCGTCGGGGTGTAGCGGACCTCGACCGACGCCGCCGTCCGCCCACCTGCGCTCATGCCGTCACTCTCCGACCCCCGTACGCACATTTCCTGACACCCTTGCCGCGCGGATCGTAGCAAAGACCGTACGTATTCGATCCGATCGTGTCATGGGCTCACCGGCCCGAATGCGCCGCTCCCGGCGCACAACCGTTGACCGGCCGCACCGCCCGGAGGTTGGCTCACCCCGAGCCGGCCGACGGGGAGTTCGGCGCACACCGCCGATGCGGCACGGCCGATCCGAGAAGGGAACCAGATGTCCCGTATCCGCCGCCCGCTCCGCGCGGCCTGCGCCCTCGCGGCCGCCGCGCTGGCCACCGTCATCGCCGCCCCCGCCCAGGCGGCTCCGCCCCGACCAGCGCCGCCCCGCACCACCTCGGCCCAAGCGGCCCCGACAGCCCCGACAGCCTGGCCGGGCGCCCGCACCGAGCGCGTCTCCGTCGGCCCCGGCCAGGCACAGTCCACCGGCGCCTCCCGGAGTCGCGGCCTGAGCGCCGACGGCCGCTACGCCGTCTTCACCTCGGAGGCCGCCGACCTGGTGCCCGGCGACACCAATGCCAAGTCCGACGTCTTCGTCCGCGACCTGTGGACCGGCCACACCGAGCGGGTCGACACCGGCCCGGGCGGAGCCCAGGCCGACGGCGACTCCTACGAAGCCGCCATCAGCGGCGACGGCCGCTACGTGACGTTCGGTTCCACCGCCACCAACCTCACCCCCGGCGCCAACCTCGGCTACGAGAACGTCTACGTCCACGACCGCTGGACCGGCGACACCAGCCTCGTCAGCGTCGGCAGGACTCCCGGCGCACCGCAGACCGGCAAGCTGTCCGGCTCCCCCTCGATCAGCTGGGACGGCCGCTACGTCGCCTACCAGTCCAACCGCGGCGACCTCGCCCCCGACACGGTCACCTGGTTCGGCGGCAACATCTACGTCACCGACCGCTGGACGGGCGACGTCCGCCTGGTCAGCATCGGCGCGGACGGCAAGGAGGCAGACGCCTCCTCCGCCGCTCCGGAGATCAGCGCCGACGGCAGCACGGTCGTCTTCATCTCCAAGGCCACCAACCTGATCGGGCCGGGCCAGGCCGGCGCACTCTCCCCGGCCGCGGTCGCCTCGCTCAAGGCCGGCTCCGACCAGGAGTTCGTCGCCGGGTCCTTCCGGCACGAGTCCCGCGCGGAGCTCCTCAAGCCGCGCCTCTACCCGCTGTACGCCCGCGACCTGCGCTCCGGGCGAACCAGCCTGGCCAGTTCGGACGGCCAGGGCGGCTACCGGGGCGCGGCCAGCCCCTCGCTCAGCCCGGACGGCCGCTACGTGGTGTACACGTCCTGGGTCCCGAACGGCGGCTCCTCGTGGGACCGGCACTTCGAGGTCTACGCCCGCGACCTCGAACAGGGCACCGACACCCTGGTCAGTGCCGGCCTGCCAGGGACGACCACCACCCTCGACTCCTACGGCGGCCGGATGACGGCCGACGACCGGTGGGTCTACTTCAGCTCCCTGGCGGCGAACCTCGTTCCCGGCGACACCAATGGTGCCGAGGACGTGTTCCGGCGCGACCTGTGGACCGGCCGGACCGAGCGGGTGAGCGTGGCGAGCGACGGTTCGCAGAACACCGGCGCCTCCTCCGGTCCGTTCGTGGACGCCCTCGGCACCACGGTGGTGTTCACCTCCTCTGACGGCACCCTCGTCCCCGGGGACACCAACGGCGTCGACGACGTGTTCCTCCGCCGCCTGCCGCCGCTCTGACCCCGGCCCCACAAGCCGACGGCCCCACAGCCCGACCACCCCACACGGCAACCCCACGGACCGACAGCCTCACAGGCCGACGGCCCCACGGACCGTCAACCACACAGACCGTCAACCACACGAACCGACCGCCGGGCGCGGGCGCTCCCGGACTCACACCGTGAACGCCCGCGCCGAGGCCCTGATCGGCTCCGGCAGCTCCGTCCACCCGCGCAGGTACCGGTCCACCGCCGCCGCCACCGCCCGGCCCTCCGCGATCGCCCACACGATCAGCGACTGTCCGCGTCCGGCGTCCCCCGCGACGAACACGCCCGGCGCCTCCGTGGCGAAGCCGTCGTCCCTGGCCAGCGTGCCCTCCGGCGCGGTGGCCAGGCCGAGTTGGGCGAACAGCCGTGGGTCCGGCTCCGGTCCGGTGAAGCCCAGCGCGAGCAGCGCGAGCTGGGCGGGGAGCCGCTGCCCGGTGCCCGGCCGGGGGCTGCGGTCGGCGGGTTCGGCCTCGGCGAAGCGAACGGCGGCGAGCCGGCCGTCCGGGCCCGGTTCGAAGCCCACGGTGGTCGCTTCGAACACCCGGGGGCCCGCCTCCACCGCACCTGATTCCTCGTGCGAGGTGGTCTCCCGGTACACCTTGGGGTGGCCCGGCCAGGGCTGCCCGGGTGCCCGGCGCCCCGGCGGGCGCGGGTTGATGTCCAGCTGGGTGACCGAAGCGGCGCGTTGGCGCAGCGCCGTCCCCAGGCAGTCCGCCGCGGTGTCCCCGCCACCGACGATCACCACGTGCCGTCCCTCGGCGGACACCGGCGGCGCGGGGCAGTCGCCTTCGTCCACCCGGTTCGCCCAGGTCAGGTACTCGATCGCCTGGTGCACCCCGGACAGTTCCCGCCCCGGGACGGGCAGTTCCCGGCAGGCGGTGGCACCCACCGCGACCACCACGGCATCGTACCCGGCCCGCAGTTCCTCGCCGGGGACGTCCCGGCCGACCCACACCCCGGTGCGGAACTCTGTGCCCTCGGCCCGCAGTTGGTCCAGTCGGCGCTCCAACCGGTGCTTTTCCAGCCGGAACGGCGGGATGCCGTACCGCAGCAGCCCTCCCGCGCGGTCGGCCCGCTCGTACACCGTGGTGGCGTGCCCGGCCCGGGTCAGCTGCTGGGCGGCTGCCAGCCCGGCCGGGCCCGAGCCGATCACCGCGACCCGTCGGCCGTCGGCCCGCCCGGGTGGCCGCGGCCCGTCCCAGCCCTCCTCCCAGGCCCGGTCGGCGATCGCCAGCTCCACGTCCTTGATCGTCACCGCCGTGCCGTCGATCGCCAGCACGCAGGCGCTCTCGCAGGGCGCCGGGCAGAGCCGCCCGGTGAACTCCGGGAAGTTGTTGGTCGCCAACAGCCGCGCCGCGGCCGCCCGCCAGTCCGCACCCGCACCCGCACCCGCACCCGCACCCGCACCCGGCTCCGCCACCAGCCGGTTCCACTCCGGCACCAGGTTTCCCAACGGACAGGCACTGTGGCAGAACGGCAGCCCGCAGTCCATGCACCGCCCCGCCTGCACGCCCACGACCGGCAACAGCGGGCCCGGCCGGTACACCTCCCGCCAGTCCCCCAGCCGCTCCCGCGCGTCCCGCCGCGCCCGCTCCGCGCGCGGGGTGGTGAAGAAGGCCATCCGGTCTGCCATCGCGGCCTCCGGCAGGGCGTGCCGACTCGAACCGGCTCCTCTCCTTCGGATCCTGCCGGAAGGACGGGGGCCTGGGCGCGCCCGGCGGCGCGCCACCGTACGGCCACCGTACGCCCGCGAAGCACCGCGCGAAAGCGGCGGCCGTCCCCGATCACCCGCCGTGGCCCCGGCCCCGCCGGGAACGGTCGTGAGCACGCCAGGAAGAATCTCCGCCATGACCCACACCGTGCTGATCGCCGAGGACGACCGCGCCATTCGGGACTCGCTCGCCCGCGCCCTGATGCTGGAGGGCTACCGGGTGCGGATCGCCGCCGACGGCACCCAGACGCTGGCCGTCCTCGCCGAACAGCGCCCCGACGTCCTGGTGCTCGACGTGATGATGCCCGAGCCGGACGGTCTGGAGGTCTGCCGTCGGCTGCGCACCGCCGGTGACCGCACTCCGGTGCTGATGCTGACCGCCCGGGTCGAGGTCCCGGACCGGATCGCCGGCCTCGACGCCGGGGCCGACGACTACCTGGTCAAGCCCTTCGACGTGGACGAGCTGTTCGCCCGCCTGCGCGCCCTGCTGCGCCGCCGGCCGCCCGAACCCACCGCCGAGGTGCTGACCATCGCCGACCTGCGGATCGAACCGCCCGCCCGGCGGGTCTGGCGCGCCGGGCGGGAGCTCGAACTCTCCCGCACCGAGTTCGACCTGCTGGAGCTGCTGGCCCGGAACACCGGCGCCGTCCTCGACCAGGCCACCCTGTACGAGCGGATCTGGGGCTACGACTTCGGCCCCGGCTCGAAGAACCTCGCCGTCTTCATCGGGTACCTGCGCCGCAAGCTCGACCGCCCCGGCCTGGCCCCGCTGATCCACACCGTCCGCGGCGTCGGCTACACGCTGCGCGAGCCATGACCGGCCCGGCCCGCCGCCTCTCCCGGTTCCCCCGACCGGCCCGCCGCCTCCCCCGCCTCCCGCACCTCACCCGCCTCCCCCGCATCCCGCGCCCGGGCCTGCGCACCACCCTCGCGCTCGCCTTCGCCACGATCGCCGCGCTGGTCGCGGTGGTGATCGGCACCCTCGGCTACCACGCCGCCGCCCAGCTGATCTGGGACGACGAGACCGCCGACTTCGGCGCGGCCGTCGACTCCGTCGGCCGGCAGGTCCAGCGAGAGGTCCTCTTCCCGGGCGACTTCGCCGGCCCGAGCGGCCTGAGCGCGGACCTGGTACGCCCGATCCGGGTCACCACCCAGTCGCTCGACCCCGACGGCACGGTGCTGCCCGGCACCGCCCGGCTCGACCTGCCCCTGGTCCCGGCCGACCAGGAGCTCGCCCGCGCCGAGCAGCCGGGCGGCACCTCGATCGGACTGCGCCACCAGCAGGGCGAGGGCTACCGGGTCGCCGTGGTCTCACTCGGCGGGCGGCGGGGCGCGGTCCAGGTCATCCAGCAGGTCGGGCCCACCGAGGCGCTGCTGACCACCCTGCGGACCCGTACGGTGGCCCTGGTGGCGGTCGTCGCGGTGCTCGCCGGCGCGGCCGGCCGGCTGCTCGCCGGGCGGATCACCGGGCGCCTGGTCCGGCTCACCGCCGCGGCCGAACTGGTCGCCGCCAGCGGGCGGTTGGACGTCCAGGTGCCCGCCGCCGGAACGGACGAGGTGGGCCGGCTCGGCCGCGCCTTCGACCGGATGCTGGCCCGGCTCGCCACCGCCAAGGAGAACCAGCGCCGGCTCGTCCAGGACGCCGGGCACGAGCTGCGCACCCCACTGACCAGCCTGCGGACCAACCTCGCGGTGCTGCCCAGCCTGGACCGGCTGCCACCCGCCGAGCAGGCCGCGCTGATGTCCGATCTGGCCGAGGAGGCGCGGGAGCTGACCCAGTTGGTGGAGGAACTGGTGGCCCTCGCCGCGGACCGCAAGGCGGACGGGCAGCCGACCGAGGTGGTGCTCGCCGACGTGGTCCGGGAGGCCGCCGCCCAGGCCCGGCGGCGCAGCGGCCGTCAGATCGTGGTCGACGCGGACGCCACGGTCGTCACCGTCCGGCCGGACGCGCTGGCCCGCGCGGTGGGCAACCTGCTGGACAACGCCGCCAAGTTCGACCCGGCGGGGACCGGTCCGATCGAGGTGGTGGTACGCGGCCCGCGGGTGGAGGTGCGCGACCGCGGCCCGGGCATCGAGGCGGCCGACCTCGACCGGGTCTTCGACCGCTTCTACCGGGCCACCGCCGCCCGCAGCCTGCCCGGTTCCGGACTGGGCCTGGCCATCGTGCACGAGGTGGCCCGCTCGCACGGCGGGACGGCCTTCGCCGGCAACCGGGAGGGCGGTGGCGCGGTGATCGGCTTCACCCTCGGCTCCTGAGGGTCCTTCCCGACGACGCGGACGGGCCCGGGTCCTCCCCGACGACCCGGAGCCTCCCCGGCGACCCGGCCCCTTCCGGCGGACGCGGACGGGCCCGGAGCCTCCCGGCACCGGGCCCGCCGCGGCGGACGCCGTCGGACCGCCACCCGTCAGACGGCCGCCAACAGCCTCCGCCCGAGCCAGTCGGCGTCGTCCTTCACCCCGGGCAGGACGAAGAAGTACCCGCCGCCGGTCGGCGAGATGTAGTCCACCAGCGGCTCGCCGATCAGCCGGGTCTGGGTGGCCTCGAACTGCCGCACCACGTCCTGCTGGTAGCAGCAGAACACCAGGCCCATGTCCAGGTTCCCGGCCCGGTCGATGCCCCGGTCGTAGTTGAAGCCGCGCCGCAGGATGCGCGAGGTGTCGGTGTCGGCGGTGCGCGGGTTGGCCAGCCGGATGTGCGCGTCGAGCGGGATCGCCTTGCCCTCCGGGTCCTTGGCGTAGTCCGGCGCGTCGGTCTCCCGGGCACCGTCCAGCGGTGCGCCGGTGTCGCGGCGGCGGCCGAACATCTTCTCCTGCTCGGCCAGGGTGACGCGGTCCCAGAACTCGATCAGCATCCGGATGATCCGGATCACCTGGTAGCTGCCGCCGGTCGCCCAGGCGGGCTCGCCCGTCCCGTCGGTGACCCAGATCAGCCGGTCCATCTCGCGTGTGGAGGCGGTGTCCGGGTTGGCGATGCCGTCCTTGAAGCCGAGCAGGTTGCGCTGCGCGCCGTCCGGGCGGGACTCGCTCTGGAAGCCGTCGATCCGCCAGAGGATCTGCATCGCGCCCCGGGTGTGCCGGGTGATGTCGCGCAGCGCGTGCAGCACGGTGTCCTGGCGGTCGGCGCAGATCTGTAGCGAGAGGTCGCCGTGCAGTTCGGCGGCCTGGAGGTTGTCGTTCGGGAAGGTCTTCATCGGCGCGAGCTTGACCGGCTTGGCCTGGGCCAGCCCGTAGCGGTCGTCGAAGAGCGAGGCGCCGACACCGACGGTGACGGTCAGGTGGTCGGTGGGGACGGTCGGGCCGAGGATGCCGCTGTCCGCCGGCGGCGCGCCGACGCCGAGGTCCGGCGGGGTGCCGCCGGTGGTGAGGAAGCGGATCCGTTCGGTGAGGGTCCGGAACAGCGTCTCCAGGCCCTTGCGGTCCTGGGCGATCACCTGACAGGAGACGAAGGCCGCGAAGCCCGGGGCCGCGGTGGTGATGCCGGCCTGGTGGTCTCCGTGGAACGGCACCGCCCCGCTCTTCTCCTGCTCGCCGTCCCCGGCGGCGGCCGGGCCGGCGCCGAGGCCGAGGGCGCCGCCGGCCAGCACGGCCGCCCCCGCGCCGGCGCCGAGCGCGGCCCGCACGAAGCTGCGCCGGGCCGGTCCTGCCGGGCAGCCGCCCGGGGCGGTCGGTTCGGCGACGGCGGCGGTGTGCGGGAACGGGCAGGAGCCGGTGGCTGCGGTGTGGTCGGTCATCAGGCGGCCTTCCGGATCTCGAGCAGGGCGGGGACGGGGGCGAGGTCTTCGAGCAGTTGGCCGGTGGCCCCGTTCAGCCGCCGGCGGTCGTCGGCGGGCAGCCGGTCGACCGGGGTCCAGCCCTCGGGCTGATGGGCGGCGGCGACCAGGTCTCCGACGCGCTTCATCCCGGCGTTCACCCGGACGAGCACCTGTGGGTCCCGTTCGTCGAGCAGCGGCTGGAGCAGGGTCAGCAGTTCCTGGGTGCCGGTCAGGTTGGCCTGGGTGGTGGCCAGGTTGGTGCCGCTGCCCATGTCGGTGTCGCCGGTCAGCTCGAACCGGAGGGTGTTCTCCAGGATCTCGTGGGCGCGCAGCGGCAGGTCTCCCGGGGCGAAGTCCTGCCCGGGGAAGTCGTG
Source organism: Kitasatospora sp. NPDC056783 (assembly GCF_042789895.1). Taxonomy (NCBI): domain Bacteria; kingdom Bacillati; phylum Actinomycetota; class Actinomycetes; order Kitasatosporales; family Streptomycetaceae; genus Kitasatospora; species Kitasatospora sp. NPDC056783. The sequence goes on along the minus strand of NZ_JBHUAF010000029.1, from coordinate 4,230 downwards.
CGCGAGCTGGGCGACGTCCTGGGCCAGCCCGTCGGCGACGGGCGTCAGCTCGGCGGCGGACTGGCCGTGCCAGAGTCCGTACTCCAGCCGCAGGAAGCCGGTGAAGCCCGGGTCCCGCTCCTTGCCGGCGAGGCCGTCCGGGCGTCCGTCGATCTTGCCGTCGAGGTCGGCGAAGGTGCCGTACGCGGCGCCGAGCGAGGCGTACTGGAGGTGGGCGGTGAGCCAGTCGGTCCTGGCGGTGGCGAGGTCGCCGGAGCGCACGTCGGCCTGGAGCTTCCCGCTCTCCGTCACGAGCGTCGCGAGTCCCTGCTCGACGTACGCCTTGTAGCTGTCGAGCGGCGCCTTGAGGTCCTCCTCGGCGACCGGCTTGACGGCCTTGACCTCGGTGCCGCCGCTGACGTGCACGGCGGCCGAGGTGACGGACTTCCCGCCGGTGGGCACGCAGCGCCAGGCGTAGTCGCCGGAGCCGATGGTGGCGGTCAGGGCGCGGGTGGTGCCGGGGGCCAGGCCCTCGATCTCGCCGTAGACGGCGCCGGTGGCCGGGTTGACCAGGTAGACCTCGGAGGCCTTGTCGCCGGTGTTGTGCATCTGGAAGACCTGCTGGCCGGGCCGCGGGGCGGCGAAGCCCTTGCCGCAGTCCTGTTCGGAGACGGCGACGGTGGCGGAGCCGTCCTGTTTGCCGTCGCTGATCGCGATCACGGCGCCGGCCACCACGACCGGGACGGCGATCGCCGCGGTCGGCAGCACCCAGCGCGGCCGCCCGGCCCGCGCCGGCCCGCCCTCAGCGCCGACGGACCCGCCCGGGGCAGCGGCCTTCTCCGCGGTGGCGGGCTTCTCCGTGGAGGCGGCGGCCGCCGGAGCGCTCCCGCCGCCCCGGACCCCCTCGACGAACAGCGTCATCACGACGCCCAGGTACGCGACGTAGCCGACGACCTGGAGCACCGTCATGGTGACGGTCAGGTTGAGGGTGCCCTGGACCAGCGTCGCGTACCAGGACGAGGCGTCCAGGTGTCCGCTCAGGTCGAAGGCGTACGAGCTGCCGCCGCCGATCAGCCCGGACTCCTGGAGGTCGCGCAGCCCGTAGCCGAGCACGCCCGCCGCGACGACGATCAGGCCGACGCCGGTGATGGTGAAGAAACGGGTGAGGTTCATCTTGAGGGCCCGCCGGTACAGCCCCCAGCACAGCCCGGCCGAGAGCACCAGGCCGACGGCCGCGCCGATCAGCGGCCCGGTCGACTCCCCGGCGGTGCGCACGTTGGTCCACAGGAAGAGCGAGGTCTCCAGGCCCTCGCGGGCGACCGCGAGGAAGCTGGTGAACACCAGCGCGCCGGCGCCCATCGCCAGCGAGGCCCGTACCTTCTCCTTGATCTCGGCGGAGAGGGTGCGCGCCGAGCGCCGCATCCAGAACACCATCGCGGTGACGAAGCCGACCGCGATCAGGCTGAGCACCCCGCCGAACGCCTCCTGGGCGTGGCCGGAGAGGTTGGCGGCGGTGAAGGTGAGCACCGCGCCGAAGCTCAGGCTGAGCGCGACGGCCGCCGCGACTCCCGTCCAGACCTGTGGCAGCCGGGCCTTCTGGTCCGCCCGGACCAGCGTGGCGATCAGGATCGACACGATCAGTCCGGCTTCCAGGCCCTCGCGCAGCCCGATCAGGAAGCTGGGAAACGCCTCATCCCACATGCGGCGGGCTCCTCCCCCGGGTCGGCCCGGGTCGTTCACCTGTTCTCGGCCCCGTCGCGGTGGCGGTGGGGCGGCGACAGCCGAACGCCCTGGACACTACGGTCCAGGGCGCCTCGGCTTAGCTTAGGCAAACCTTAGAGCCGGCCGGGTCAACAGAGCCCCCGGCGAAGGTAATGATTCGGTATGAGCTCGCCCGCGCACCGGTCAAACCGGCAGGTGGGGGATCGTCAGGAGGCCCGCCTCACCCCCACCACTGCTCCGGCACCGCCTCCGGCTCGGCCGACTCGGGGACCGTCACCGGTTCGGCGGAACGCACCAGCAGGTCCCCCTCCTCCGTCCCGGCGACCAGGTAGCCGCACTCGCGCAGCACGACCGCGGCCGCGCCGCTCAGCGCCGCGAGCGCCTCCCGGGACGGCGGCCCGCCCGGCTCCGCGCCCGGCGTCCAGCCGACCACCACGCCCTCGGGGTGACGGTCGATCCACAGCGGTGAGGAGCCCGGCCCGGTGTCGAACCCGGCGCGGGCCAGGGCCTCGGTGACGTCCTCGAAGAGTTCACGCTGATCCACCATTGGCGCAGCGTAGGCCCCGGACCGCGCGGCCCCCGGACGCGGCGCGCGACGAAACGGTTCAGCGGCACTCGACCGCAGCATCGGCACCCGTTGGGCCGACCGGGGGCCAGCCGATCGGGCGTCAGAGCCCCCGTCCGGCCCGACACGCACGGCCGGACGGGCCGATGGACGTGCACAGTCGGCCCCCTGCCGACAGCATGACAGAGTAAGCGCTCCATCACCCTGAGCAACGGGTCCCGCGGAGCACCTGGTCCGCGCGCCGGTCCGGCCGGCGGACCCGTATCGAGAGGTCCCATGATCACAACACTTCGCCGGCCGGCGCTCCCGCCGGCGGGCCTCCAGCCCGGCACGCCGAGGACGCCGGGGAGCCCGTCGTGAGAGCCGACCAGCAGTCGCAGCCGGGACCGGTGACCACCACGCGCGCCGAGCCCGCCAACAAGGCCGAGGCCCTGGCCGACTGGACCGACGGCCGGCTCGGCATCTACTCCCTGGCCAAGTCCAATCTGCGCAAGATCTTTCCCGACCACTGGTCCTTCATGCTGGGCGAGATCGCGCTCTACACCTTCGTCATCATCATCCTGACGGGCGTCTGGCTCACCCTGTTCTTCAATCCGAGCATGGGCGAGGTCGTCTACGACGGGGCGTACGTCCCGCTCAGGGGCATCTCGATGTCCGAGGCCTACAACTCGACGATCAGGATCAGCTTCGACGTCCGCGGCGGCCTGCTGATGCGCCAGATCCACCACTGGGCCGCCGTCGTCTTCATCGCCTCGATGCTGACGCACATGCTGCGCGTCTTCTTCACCGGCGCCTTCCGCAAGCCGCGCGAGATCAACTGGGTCTTCGGCGCGCTGCTGTTGATCCTCGGCATGTTCGACGGCTTCATGGGCTACTCGCTGCCCGACGACCTGCTCTCCGGCACCGGCATCCGCTTCATGGAGGGCGCCATCCTGTCCGTCCCCATCGTCGGGACGTACCTGCAGTTCTTCATGTTCGGCGGCGAGTTCCCGGGCACCGACATCATCCCGCGGCTGTTCACCGTCCACATCCTGCTGATCCCGGGCATCATGGTGGGCCTGCTCGCGGCGCACCTGATCCTGGTCTTCTACCACAAGCACACCCAGTTCGCCGGGCCCGGCCGGACCAACCAGAACGTGGTCGGCATGCCGTTGATGCCGGTCTACATGGCCAAGGCGGGCGGCTTCTTCTTCCTGGTCTTCGGCGTGGTCGCGGTGATGTCGGCGATCGCCACGATCAACCCGATCTGGGCGTACGGGCCGTACCGTCCGGACCAGGTGTCCACCGACGCCCAGCCGGACTGGTACATGGGCTTCTCCGAGGGCCTGGTGCGCGTGATGCCCGGCTGGGAGATCAGCGTCTGGGGCGGCCACACCCTCAACCTCGGGGTGTTCGTCCCGCTGATGGTCTTCCCGACCGTGCTGCTGGTCATCTGGTGCTACCCGTTCCTGGAGGGCTGGATCACCGGGGACCGGGGCGAGCACCACATCGCCGACCGGCCGCGCAACGCGCCCGTCCGCACCGGCTTCGGCGTGGCCTGGATGAGCCTCTACCTGATCCTGCTGGCCGGTGGCGGCAACGACCTGCTGGCCACCCACTTCCACCTCTCGATCAACGCCATCACCTACGCGGTGCGGATCGGCTTCTTCACCGTGCCGGTGGTCGCCTTCGTGGTCGCCAAGCGGTGGGCCATGGGCCTCCAGCGGCGGGACCGCGAGAAGGTGCTGCACGGCCGGGAGACCGGCGTCATCAACCGGCTCCAGCACGGCGAGTTCCTCGAGGTGCACGCCCCGCTGCCGCAGGGCCGGCTCCACACCCTCACCTCGCACGACCAGCCGCAGCCCTCCGACCTGCCGCCCGAGGTGGACGAGAACGGGGTGGCCCGCAAGGCCGGACTGTGGACCCGCGCACGGGTGAAGCTCTCCCGCGGCTTCTTCGGCGAGGGCAGCCAGATCGCCAAGCCC
>NZ_JBHUAF010000028.1:0-39312 GCF_042789895.1 Kitasatospora sp. NPDC056783 | reverse complement strand
CCGAGCACGCCGAGCAGCCTGGCCGACGCGCCGCCCCGCACCGGCCCGGGCAGATGCCGGCAGGGCCGGTGCCGGGGCGGGCACGTCTCAGATCAGTCGGTCCGCCCGGGCTCAGCTCGCGCTGGGGGCGGGGGTGGTCGCCGGTGTTCCGGCCGGGGCGGCCGGAGCAGAGGTACCGCCGGCAGCGGCCGGGCTCGCGCCGTCGGTCGCGCCGGGCGCCGGGGTGGCCCCCGGGGCGCCCGCGGTGTCGGTGGCACCCGGGGCCGGAGTCGGCGCCGAACTCGCACCACCCGAGGCCGGAGCGCTCGCGCCGCCGGTCGCCGCACCGGTCGGGGCGTCCGGGGCGGTGGTCGGGGACGGCTTGCACCCCTCCTGCTTGGCCATCGCCGCACCGAGCTCGCCGCTCTGGAGCTTGCTCTGTGCCTGGGTGGAGAGCGAGGCCAACTGCTGCACCTGGTCGGCCACGCTGCGCAGCCCGTCGGCGAACTTGGCCTGGTCGTTGTTGGGCAGCGCGTCCAGCTTCTTCTGGACCTCCACGTAGCCGTCGGCCGCCTTCTTCAGCTCGTCGACGGTGTCCTTCTGGAGGAGCGCGCCGTCCTTCACCTTGGGCGCCCCGGCCGTGTCGATGGCCGCCGCTATGTCCTGGTTGGTCTTGGCCAGCCGCGCGATGTCGGTGGAGAGCCGCTTCTGGAGGTCGGCAGGGGCCTCACCGGTCTTCACCTGGCCGGTGTCGGCGAGCGCGGTCTGTGCCTGGGCGATCGGGTCCTTGGCCGCACCGCAGACGTTGGACGCCCAGGACTCCAGCTGCTTGCTGTTGCCGTCGTCGCCGCCGCAGCCGACGGCGCCGAACGCGAGCAGCACGCCGAGAGCGGGTACGGCCAGCAGTCGCTTGTTCACCGGGAAAAGCCTTTCGGTTCGGTCGTCATCGGTCGTCGAACCTACACGGCCGGTGCCCGTCCCCCGATTCCCGGTTCCCCGCCCCCTACCCGCACCCGCACCGGTCACCCGTCACCCGAACCTCCGACGGGCCCTTCCCCGGAACACCTCGGTTCAGGGGCAGCCGTCCACGCGACGAGGGACCGCCCGACGGAGCACCGGACGCCCGTCCGCAGGAGCGCTCTCGCCGTGACGACGTCCGATCGGCGTCAGGCCCGTTCCCGCCCGAAGCGGCGGACCACCGGAATCAGCGTTCCGTCACCACGCGCCCGGCCGGCGGCCGAACTCCAGCCCCGGGCTCCCCGCCCGGGGCACGCGCGAAAGCGGACGGCTTCGTCTCAGAGCGCGGTGGAGGAGACCGAGACCGGCCAGCTCATCCGGATCAGGCCACCGTCCGTGCCGTTGGTGACCTCCAGGTCCTCGACCAGGCCGGTGATCACGGCGAGGCCCAGGGTGTCCTCGTCCGGCTCTCCGCCCTCGGCGGCGCCGGAGGCCGGGACGGCGGCAGGGCCGGCCTCGTCCTCGACCTCGATGAGGAAACGCTTCTCCTGGTCGGTCAGCGCGACCCGGACGGCGCCGCCGATGCCGCCGCGCTGATGCAGTCCGACCGCGCGGGAGCACGCCTCACCGACCGCGAGCCGGACCTCGTCGAGCACCGACTCGTCGACCCCGGCCCGTCTGGCGACGGCCGCGGCGACCAACCGGGCCGTCCGCACGTGCTCGGGAAGCGCGCTGAAGCGAAGTTCGACGGTTGCCATCTCTCCCCCTCGGGGTGCTCCGACCGGGGCCGGAGGTCCGGCCCCTGCGGGCCGGCGGGACCGGCCCAGAAGCGCCCGGGGACGCGCCGGGCCACACGGGCCCGCGCGCCCGGACGCGAGAACGGACTGGGCCGACCGAACGGGTCGGCCCCGCCGCGTCAGTCGGTCGCGTTGACCGCGTCGTCCACCGAGGTGTGGATCGGGAAGACCTTGGTCAGGCCGGTGATGCGGAAGATCTTCAGGATGCGCTCCTGGTTGCAGACGAGGCGCAGCGAGCCCTCGTGGGCGCGCACCCGCTTCAGACCGCCCACCAGCACACCGAGGCCGGTCGAGTCGAGGAAGTCAACGCCCTCCATGTCGACGACGAGGTGGTACTTGCCGTCGTTGACGAGCTCGACGAGCTGCTCCCGCAGCTTCGGGGCGGTGTACACATCGATCTCGCCGCCAACCTCGACGACCGTACGATCGCCGACTGAACGGGTCGACAGGGACAGGTCCACGGAACCTCCAGCACCTTGCCTTGCTACGTCATGTGCGATCCTCGGCCGGACGGCCGCAACCGCATGGTCGCGAGCCCGGGCGCGCCCAGCCAGCACGTGGCAAGCCTCAGCGCTGCGACCCACGGCCATACGGCCGTCACGGCCACATTCAACCACCTGCGACCATGCCCGCACGATGGCTTACGACGATTCTCCGTCACGCCGGTGACACACTGGGTCCCCATGCCGCCCCGACACAGCCCGCCCGAGGCACTGCTCGCGACCCTGGCCACCGGTCGGGGGCGGGCCGACCGGCTCACCCATACGGAGCACCTTCCCGCCCGAGCCGCGCGTTATTCACCGTGGCCCGACGCGATCCGGCCGGAGGTCGTGGCCGCGGCGCTCGCCGTCGGGGTGGAGCAGCCGTGGGCGCACCAGGCAGAAGCGATGAACCTGGCCAAAAGCGGCCAGACTGTGGTGATCGCCACAGGCACCGCCTCGGGCAAGTCGCTGGGCTACCTCGCCCCGGTGCTCAGCGACCTGCTGGACGGCACCGAGGCCCGCAACGGCCGCGGCGCCACCGCGCTCTACCTGGCCCCGACCAAGGCGCTGGCCGCCGACCAGCGCCGCCGGGCCGCCGAACTCGCCCCGCCGAGGGTCCGCGCCGCCCTCTACGACGGCGACACCCCGCCCGAGGAGCGCGAGTGGGTCCGCCAGTACGCCTCCTACGTGCTCACCAACCCGGACATGCTGCACCGGGGCATCCTGCCTGGCCATGCCCGCTGGTCCTCCTTCCTCAAGGCCTTGCGCTACGTGGTGGTCGACGAGTGCCACAGCTACCGGGGCGTGTTCGGCTCGCACGTCGCCCAGGTGTTGCGGCGGCTGCGCCGTATCTGCGCGCGCTACGGTTCGTCACCCACCTTCCTGCTGGCCTCCGCCACCACCGCCGACCCGGCCGCGACCGCCCGGCAGCTGACCGGTCTGCCCGCCGTGGCCGTCACCGAGGACGCCTCGCCTCGCGGACCGATGGTCTTCGGTCTCTGGGAGCCTCCGCTGACCGAGAACGTCGGCGAGCACGGCGCGCCCGTGCGCCGCACCGCGACCGCCGAAGCCGCGCACCTGCTGACCGACCTGGTCGAACGGGACACCCGCACCGTCGTCTTCGTCCGCTCCCGCCGGGCCGCCGAACTCGTCGCACTCCAGGCCCAGGACCAACTCGGCCGACCGCTCTCCGGGCGGGTGGCCGCCTACCGCGGCGGCTACCTGGCCGACGAACGCCGGGCCCTGGAGCGCGACTTGCACACCGGCCGGCTACTCGGTCTCGCCTCCACCTCCGCTCTCGAACTCGGCGTCGACATCTCCGGCCTCGACGCCGTCCTGATGGCCGGGTACCCCGGCACCCGGGCCTCGCTCTGGCAACAGGCGGGCCGGGCGGGCCGGGAGGCCCAGGGCGCGCTGGCCGTCCTGATCGCCCGGGACGACCCGCTGGACACCTACCTGGTGCACCACCCCGAGGCGCTGTTCGCGGCCCCCGTCGAAGCCACCGTGCTCGACCCGGACAACCCCCACGTGCTCGCCCCGCACCTGTGCGCGGCCGCCGCCGAACTCCCGCTCACCGACGCCGATCTGGAGCTGTTCGGGCCCTCCACCGCACCACTGCTGCCGGTCCTGGAGCGACGTGGCCTGCTGCGTCGGCGCAGCGACGGCTCCTGGTACTGGACCCGTCGCGAGCGCGCCGCCGACGCCGTGGACCTGCGCGGCAGCGGCGGCAGCCCGGTGCAGATCGTCGAGGCCGACACCGGCCGACTGCTCGGCACGGTGGACGCCGCTGCCGCGCACACCACCGTCCACACCGGAGCCGTCCACCTGCACCAGGGCCGCACCTACCTGGTCCGGGAGTTCGACCTGGAGAACTCGGTCGCCCTGGTCGAACCGGCCGACCCGCCGTACACCACGGCCGCCCGCGACATCACCTCCATCTCCGTCCTGGACACCGACACCACCGTGGACTGGGGCGAGGGCCGGCTCTGCTTCGGCTCGGTCGAGGTGGTCAACCAGGTGGTCGGCTACCTCCGGAAGCGGATCTCCACCGGGGAGATCATGGGCGAGACCAAACTCGACCTGCCACCCCGCACGCTGCGCACCCGCGCGGTCTGGTGGACCGTCACCGAGGACCAGCTGTTCGACGCGGACATCCCGCTCGACCAGTTGCCCGGCGCCGCCCACGCCGCCGAGCACGCTTCGATCGGCCTGCTACCGCTGTTCGCCACCTGCGACCGGTGGGACATCGGTGGCGTCTCCGTCCCGCTGCACCCTGACACCGGGCTGCCGACCGTGTTCGTCTACGACGGCCACCCGGGCGGGGCCGGCTTCGCCGAACGCGGTTTCCAGCGGGCGGTCCAGTGGCTGACGGCCACCCGGACGGCGATCGCCTCCTGCGAGTGCGAGCGCGGCTGCCCGTCCTGCGTGCAGTCACCGAAGTGCGGCAACGGGAACGACCCGCTGGACAAGGCCGCCGCCGTCCGGCTCCTGGACGTCCTGCTGGCCGGCGCACCCGGGACCGTGGACGAACCGGAGCCGCCGAACGGGCCGGGCGGGGCGAACGGGCCGGACAGGCCGGAGGCGGCCTCGGGGCCGGACGGTGGAGCCCCGGCCGGGTCATGAGCCCACCACCGCACCGCTCGGCGCTCCGTTCGAGGCCCGGCCCGGGACACCGCCCGGCCCACCGCCCGCCAGGTCAGCCGTCCCCCCGCCCGGGACGTCCTCGGCCCCAGTGACCGGGGCCCGTACCGGTCCGGCCCGGGCCCTCCCCCGCGCCGGACCGACCGGCAGGCGCGCCGGGAGCCCACCGACCTCCACCTCGGCCACCACCTCGACGGCGTCCGCCGACCGGTCGACCGCGCAGGACACCAGCCCGACGCCCTGAGCTGCGGCGATCCCGGCCGCCCGCGCACAGCCACCGTCCCGGTCCACCAGCATCCGGCCCGCCCCGGCAAGGGCCGCGAGGTCGGCCGCCGACTCGGCCCGATGCCGGGCCGCGACCACCGAGCCGACCACGACCGTCGCGCCGAAGACCGATGTGCCCAGCATCGCCAGGGCGAGCAGCCAGACCGTCGCCGAGCCCGCGTCCGGCCCTCTCCCGCCCGCCACCGCTCGGGCCGCACGGGCCTCCGCCACCCGCGCCGCCACCCGCCTCGGCCCGGTCAGGACGGCCATGAACCGCCACCTCCGTCCGCGACCGCCACCAGGACGTCCTCCCGCGCCGCCACGGCCGCCGCACCGAGCCGTACGGCGAGCAGTCCACCGAGCCTTCCCGGTCCCGCGCACGGCGCGTCCACGTCCACCCGCACCGTGTCCGCCGCCAACGCCACCCGGACCTGCGCGCCCGGCGGGGCCGCCGAGCGAGCGAGTTCGGCGGCATCCGGCTCCCCGCGCGCGGCCGCCCTGGCGCCGACCCGGGCGGCGTCCACGCAACGGATCTGCGCGGCCGCCGCGAGCACGCCCCAGATCAGCATCGCCGCGAGCAGCAGGAGCGCCGGCAGCACCACCGCCGTCTCAGCGGTCACGAAGCCCGCGTCACCGCGCCGACCCGACCGCAGCGACCACGCCCGCCCGGCTCCGCACTCCGCCGTCCGCCGGGGGCCGGGCCCCGGGCGCCCCGCGTCCGCCCGAACGGCGAGCCGGACGACAGACGAGACGGCGGGCCGAGCGGCGGGCGGGGCAGCGGCCCGGACGACGGGCGAGACAGCGGTTCCGGGAGTTCGACGACCGCTCCTACGCCCCATGGAGCGCCCGCACCACCATGTCGGTCAGCGCCGTCGTGATGCCGTCGCTGGTCACCACCTTGTACAGCGCGAACGCGAAGGCACACGCACCCAAGGTCCCGACGGCGTACTCGGCCGAGACCATCCCGGCGTCCGACTGGTCCCGCCGCTGAGCCACCGTGCGCACCCGGAGGGCCGCCCGACGGCTCCTCCGCCGCCATGCCGTGGCGAGCGGTCGGAGCGGATGCCCGTCATTGGGCCTGATCACCATCACCGCGGTCATGAATCTCTCCTTTTTCGATGTTCGTGAAACTGACACTCATTCACATGGCCTGTGCGAAGCGGCTGGTGAGACCGATGACCACCGGCACCACTCCGATCAGCACGAAGGCCGGAAGGAAGCAAAGCCCCAGCGGCGCGGTGGCGATCACCGCCGCCCGGCGGACCCGGGCGTGCGCCGCGCGGGCGGCCGCCGCGCGCTGCCCCTGCGCGAGCCCGATCAGCGGATCGACGGCCGGGACGCCGCCAAGGCTGCTGCGCTCCAGGCAGCGCGCCAGCGGTGCCAACGGCGGGTGCTGCTCGCCCAGCCGGCTCCAACAGAGCTCCGGCGGTGCGCCCAAGGCCAGTTCGGCCCCGATCGCCACCAGTCGGGGCCCCAGCGGCGCTCCGACGCTGCGGCCCACCGCCGACACCGCCTCCGAGGGCAGGGCCGCCGAGCCGAGGCAAGCTGCCAACAACTCGGCACTCAGAGGAAGTTGCCTGATCAGCAGCTCCTCCTCACGGGACAGCCGACGATCCAGTGGCGAACGCACCCGGGCCGACCACTGGTGGATGCCCACCGCCAGCAGCGCCCCGACGACGAGCCCGGTGCCACCACCGACCAGCACCGCCGCGGAGAACCCGCCGACGACCGCCGCCACCACCCGTCGCCGGTGCCCGACACCCGAGGCCGCCAACCACGTTCGCCCACCTCCACCCTCCGCTCTCCAGGCCCGGGCGAGCGCCCGCCGCCTCACCCGGCCACGCACCGATCTCCACACCGCGGCGGACGCGGCCACCAGAAGGGCGACCACCACCCACTCGACACCCCGCATCACCCCACCCCCGCCCCCACGCCCGTACCCAGCACCCGAGCGCGTCCCCATGCCGCCAGGCTGCGGCTCCACCCGCCCCGCCCAGGAGCGGACACCCCATGACCGGACACCCGCCGCCGCTCGCCCCGCCGCTCAGGCGCTTCCAGCGCGCCCTGGGCCGCCGCCCGAACGATGCGCGCCGTCCAGAGCGCGCCCAGCCCTTCCAGGACCACCCCCGCCGTCAGACAGCCCAGCCCAGCCGTCGTGTGCAGCAGGACGTCCAGCGGGCGGGCCCCGAGCGCCGAGCCGACGAACAGCCCGACACCCGGCAGCGCGGCCAGCACGGCGATCGTCGTCCTCGGCCCGGCCAGCTCCCCGGCGATCTCCTCGGCGAGTGCCCGCTCGCCACGCAGTGCCTCCGCGACCCGGTCCAGTGCGGCGGCCAGACCCGATCCGCTGTCCGCCGCCACCCGCCAACAAGCCGCGATCGCCGCGGCGCCGCTTCCGCCCGGGAGTTCGGCCAGCAGGTGTAGCGCCGCGGGCACATCCCCGCCGTAGCGGCCGGCGGCCAGCCGGGCCACCGGCTCCTCACCGAGCCTGCGCAGCCCTTCCGGATCGGTGGCGAGCCTCGCGGTGACCAAGTGCAGCGCCTGCTCCGGCGTCGCCCCGCTGCGCAGTTCCCCTGCCAGCCCGGCACAGAGCTCCACCACGGCCACGGCCCGGTGCCGGGCCTGCGCCGCAAGCCGTCGCCGCAAGCGCCACCCGCGCAGCGGCAGGACGGCCACCGCGCCCGCGACCACCGGCACCAGCGAGTCGGCGGCCCGCCCGGCCGCCAATCCGACCGGCAGGAGCAGTAGTTCGGGCACCAGGAATTCCGGCAGGCGCCCCCGGGCCCACACCTCGGCGCCCGGACTCTGACCCCGCACGGGTGGACCATTGCCCGCCAGCACCAGCCTGGAACGCCGCCCGCCCGGCAGCTGCTCCTGCACCGCACGCCACGCCGCGAAAGCCACCAGGCACAGCGCCGTCTCCCAGCAGAGCGCGAGTTGATCCTGCGTCATGCGTTTCACCTCCGTTGTCGTCGGTTTGTCCCGGTCGAACCGCCGAGCAGGACCAGAGCTCCCGCCGCGCATCCGCCCAGCAGCAGGGCGAAGACGAGTTCCACCATCCGCACGTCCGCACCCACCGGCCCGGCCACCGTCACCGCCACCGCGATCACGAACGCCCCGACCCGAGCGACACCCCGCGTGCCGCCAGCAACCCGATCAGCCGCTCCCAACCCGCACCGGGACGCAGACCGCCGGACGCCGGGAAGGCCACCGCGGGTGTGGTCACGGCCAGCCCGTCACGGTCCCCGGCCATCGTGTGGACCTCCGCCACCCGGCGCTGCCCCGATCCGGGATCACGGACCAGGTGCACCACCACGTCGAGCGCGGCACGCAGTTGACTGTGCAACGCCGGCCGGTCGAGGCCGGCGAGCGAGCCCAGGGCTTCCAGTCGGACCGGCACGTCCGCCGCCGTGTTGGCGTGGACCGTCCCGCAGCCTCCCTCATGCCCGGTGTTCAACGCGGCCAGCAGGTCCGACACCTCGGCCCCGCGGACCTCGCCGATCACCAGCCGGTCCGGACGCATCCGCAGCGCCTGGCGGACGAGGTCCCTCAGGGTGAGTTCGCCCAGCCCTTCCTGGTTGGGCGGGCGGCTCTGCAGCCGGACCACGTGCGGATGGGCCGGTTGCAGCTCGGCCGAGTCCTCGGCGACCACGATCCGTTCCTCCGGTCCGACCAGGCCGAGCAATGCCGACAGGAGCGTCGTCTTCCCCGAGCCCGTCCCACCGGACACGAGCAGCGACAGCCGGGCCCGCACGATGCCCGCGAGCAGGTCCGCACCCTGAGGCGGCAGGGCGCCACCCGCCACCAGTTCGTCGAGCGTGAACGGCCGGGGTCGGCACACCCGCAGCGAGATGTGGGTGCAGCCGGCCGCGATCGGCGGCAGCACGGCGTGCAACCGGGTGCCGTCCGGCAGCCGGGCGTCCACCCACGGTCGGGCGTCGTCCAACCGCCGACCGGCCGCGGTGGCCAGCCGGTGGGCCAGCCGCCGCACCGCGTCGGCGTCGGCGAAGCGGACCCCGGGGGCTCGGCGCAGGCCGCCGCCACGGTCGACCCACACCTCCTCCGGACCGTTCACCAGGACGTCCGTGACGTCGGGCTCCGCCAGCAGCCGGTCCAGCGGGCCCGCACCCACCAGTTCGGCGCGCAGCGAGCGCACGGTGTCCAGGACCTCGTCCCCGCCGAGCGACGGACGGGTGGCCCTCAGCGCGGCCGCGACCGAGCCGGCCGTCGGAGCGGCACCCGACTCGGCCAGCCGCAGCCGGACCGCGTCCACCAGGGCCGCGGACCGCTGTTCCCGGGCCGTCCGGCCGTACGGGCAGGGCCCGTGCTCGGCCTTCGGCGGACCGCCGGGCGGCGGCACGCTCCGCAACGGCCGCTGTTCCCGCGCACCGGCGCCCGGACCGGGTCGGCCGCTCCGGAGGACTGTTCTGCGCAGACGGACCATCAGTACACACCTCCTCCGACCGCCGGCACCGGCGGCAGCACCTCGTTCAGGAAGGTCGCGCAGAAGCGCGCGAGCGGGCCGCTCTCCCGGCTGCCGGGCGGGACGCCCTTCACGACGTCCGGGGCCAGGCCCGGCTCCGGTTCCAGCTCCCCCGCCAGCGGCAGCCGCAGCCCGCGGATGATCTGCCGGACCGGAAGCCCGCCTGCCCGCACCGGCCGCACCACGGCCCGGACGTCCCCGAGCCGCATCCGGGCCGCCGCCGCGACCCGGTCGGCGGCGGCCACCGCGCGCAGCTCGGCCGCCACCACCAACAGCGCCAGGTCGGACTGTTCCAGCGCCTGCCCGGCAGCCGCGTCGAGGTGGCGGGGCACGTCGACCACCACCAGCCCGCCGCGCCGCCTGGAGGCGGCCAGCACGCTGCGCATGGCCTCCGGCGGCACCGTCAGGGTGTCGCCGCGGTCCCAGGACAGGCAGGACAGCGTGGAGAGCCGTTTGAGCGCCGGCAGCGCCCGGGCCAGCTCGGCCCCGCTGACCCTTCCGCGGGAGCCGGCCAGCTCCGGCCAGCGCAGCCCGCTGACCCGCTCGCCGCCGAGCAGGACGTCGAGGCCTCCGCCCAGTGGGTCGCCGTCGATGAGCATCGTCCGCCGGCCCGCCCGGGCGGCCGTGACCGCCAGCGCGCAGGCCAGGGTCGAGGCTCCGGCCCCGCCGGACCCGCCGAGCACCGCGACGGTGACCGCCGGACAGCCGACGCCCTCGGCCGCGTCGGCGATCCGGTCGAGCAGCCAGGCTTCGGCGTCGGGCAGGAACAGCACGTGCTCGGCCCCGAGTTGGACGGCTCTGACCCAGACCCCGGGATCGTCGAGGTCCAGGCCGAGCAGCAGCACCCCGCCGCGCCGCCCCAGCCCGGAGCACCGGACGGCCTGATCGTCCCCGACCAGGACCAGCGAGGCACCTTCCCAGAGCTCCCGCGTCGGTGGCCCGCCCCGGATCAGTCTCGGCTCGGTGCCCGCCGCCGCGCAGATCCGCAGCAGGTGCTCGGCCAGGCCCTCGTCCTCGGTGACGACGAGCGGCCCGGCGACCGCGGGGCCCTCGGCGGTGATGTGGTCGGCGATCGGCGTCGACATGGTGTCTCCCCTCCGCGTCGCCGATCACCGGGTGATCGACGGCGCACGTCGGACGGTTGCGGCGGACGGCCGCCCGACAGACCTCTCGGAGTGGAAGGGATCAGGCCCTGCCCGGCGACCGCCGCCGGTCATCACGGTGGGGGGAGATCCGGTTTTCGTCATCCGGGTTCCGATTGCCTGTGGATAACTCGGGGCTGTGAACGAAAACGTTCACCCGGGCGGGGGGCTAATCGGCGAAGAATTGACGAAAGGGGGTCACCGAGACGAACCGGCGACTCCTCGCCCCCTGATCCGTCGGCCTCCCGACGGCCGTCCGCGATCGTCCGGACGGCACTTCCGGACGGGCCCGCACCACCGATCGGAACCAGCCGTTCGACCCTTGGCGGACATGAGCGAATGACAACACAGAGTGACGAAAGTCGAACACGTGACCGAGTCGCCGACACCCCCTGTACGCCGCCGACACAGCAGCGTCCGGATCCGGCGCGAGAGGCGTTCAAGCCCTGAAAATGGCCCCGGACGTGCGACGACCCCCGCCGGGGGGGAGAGCGGGGGTCGTCTATCCACAGCCCGACTCGGGGGGGAGGAGCCGGACCGGGTTAGCACGGTCGCGAACGATCCGTGACTTCCATGGTGTACCCGAGCGGCCAGAAACACAAACCCGCACGCCCGCGAGTACGCCGAATGGCGGGCTGTTTTGCGGCTCCCTCTATCCTCGGTTCCCGTGGACACCACCGAGAACGCCGACGACCACGCCGACGGGTCCCCGGGCGACACCAGCGCGCCCGAAGAGCTCCGCCCGCCCGCCCGCCCACTCCCGGGCGGGCCGCGCACAGCGGCCTTCTTCGACCTCGACAAGACCATCATCGCCAAGTCGAGCGCGCTGGCTTTCAGCCGCCCGTTCTACCAGGGCGGCCTGATCAACCGTCGGGCCGTACTGCGCAGCGCGTACGCCCAGTTCGTCTTCCTGGTCGGCGGCGCGGACCACGACCAGATGGAGAAGATGCGCGAGTACCTCTCCGCACTGACCCGGGGCTGGAACGTCCAGCAGGTCCGCGAGATCGTCGCCGAAACCCTGCACAACCTGATCGACCCGATCATCTACGACGAGGCGGCCTCACTGATCGAGCAGCACCACGCGGCCGGCCGGGACGTGGTGATCGTCAGCAGCTCCGGCTCCGAGGTGGTCGAGCCGATCGGCCGGCTGCTCGGCGCGGACCACGTGATCGCCACCCGCCTCCAGGTCGAGGACGGCTGCTACACCGGCGAGATCGAGTACTACGCCTACGCCGAGAACAAGGCCGCCGCCATCCGGGAGTTGGCCGGGACCGAGGGCTACGACCTGGCCGAGTCCTACGCCTACAGCGACTCCTCCACCGACCTGCCGCTGCTGGAGGCGGTCGGGCACCCGTCGGCCGTCAACCCCGACCGGGCGCTGCGCAAGGAGGCGCAGGCCCGGGAGTGGCCGGTGCTGGTCTTCGAGAAGCCGGTGGAACTGCGGCGCCGACTGCCCGAGTTCTCCGCTCCGAGCGGTTCGGTGCTGACCGCCGTCGCGGTCGGGACGGCCGCCCTGACCGCCGGGGTGATCTGGTACCTGGCGCACCGGCGGCGCCCCGCCGCCTGAGGCTTCGCGACGCGGCAAACAAGGACGAAACGGTCAATCGGCGCAGACTTCTCATTTCGGGTTCCCCTTTCGCCCGAAACGCGATACAAATGAAGCACGGCCCGCGAGACCCGGTCAGGACCGAAGAGGTCAAACCGACAACGCAGTTCAGGCCACACGGACCGCACGTACAGATATCCGAGCACCCACATGCAGCCGACCCGCTGTCGGGCCGCCGGACCAGACGAACGGGCAGGATCCCCGTCTGATCGGCACTTCCGGTGCATGCATGGTCACCCGGTATCTGCACCAGCGGCGGCACCCGTCAGGATCAGGTGCCGCCGCATCCGCGTGTCCGGCGCCCGGCCGCCCCTTCGCGGAGGGGGGTGGACCGCTCAGACCATCCCGCGCTGCATCGCCTCGCAGACCGCCGTGCTCTCCCGCACGCCGAGCCGCAGTGCCCGGCCGCAGTGCGCGATCCAGGCCGCCATCCCCTCGGGGGTGCCGGCCAGGTAGCCGGCGAGGGCCCGGCGGTGGGAGGCGGTGCCGAGTTCCGCCAGGCCGACCTCGGCCGGGCAGATCGACTTCGGGTCGAGCCCCTCGGCGATCAGCACGATCCGCTGGGCGGCCCGCGCGATCACCCCGTTGTGGGCGCCGAACGGCCGCAGCGCGAGCAGTTCGCCGTGCACCACCGAGGCCACCACGAGGGCCGGCGTGCCCACGCCCTGGCCCTCCGCGCGCGCCACCAGCAGCCGGGAGAGCTGATCGAGCCGGGCGGCGACCTCCTCCGCGCCCGGAGCGGGCGGCAGCACGGGCAGCGGCCCGTCCACGGCGTCGACCTCGACGCTCTCCACCGGCTTCAGCTCCAGCGGGAACAGCTCCTCGGCGCCCTCCCCGGCCCGCCGCGGGCGGCCGGCGGCCGGATCGCCGTCGCCGACCGCGAGCAGGTGCAGCCGGGCCAGCACCTGGAGCGGCGAGTGCCGCCAGATGCTGAGCAGCTGGCCGGCCTCGGCGGCGACCCGCAGCGCCGCGCCGACCGTGCGTGCTTCGGGGTCCGCGCCGAAGTCGGTGCGGCGGCGGACCTCCTCCAGCGGCCAGTCGGCCCCGGCCAGGGCTGCCGACGCGCGGGCGCCGCGCAGCGCGGACTCGGAGGTGACCTCGGCCGCTCGGCGGCGCATCACCCGGTGGCCGTAGAGCCGGTCGACGGCCTTGCGCACCTCGGCCACCGCGTCGGGCACCCCGGGGAGCTGGGCCAGCGGGGCGAGGGGATCAGTTCCAGTGCTCACCTACCCGAGAGTAATGAACAGGCCGCCCCTCCCGGAACAGCAACCCCGCATCACCCATTAGAGGCAATCCTCATTTCCCTCCGCCGATAGAACCCAAACCCCGGCTAGCATGACCGCTATCGGAGACGATAACGATTTCCAACTGGGGCCCCTCCGTCGCACACGGCCCCTGGGCAGACGGCCCCGCAGCGAGGGCCCTGAGCGAGAGTCGGAGTCCCCAGATGAAGATCGCCTTCGTCGGCAAGGGCGGCAGCGGGAAGACCACGCTGTCCGCCCTGTTCATCCGCCACCTGGCAGCCTCGGGCCGACCAGTCATCGCCGTGGACGCCGACATCAACCAGCACCTGGGCCCCGCCCTGGGGCTGACGGACGCCCAGGCCTCCGAGCTGGTCCCGCTGGGCGGACACCTGTCGAAGATCAAGGAGTACCTGCGCGGCAACAACCCGCTGATCCGCTCCTCCGAGGAGATGATCAAAACCACGCCGCCCGGCCGCGGTTCGCGGCTCCTGCGGATCGTCGAGGAGAACCCGGTCTACGCCTCCTGCGCCCGCCCGATCGCACTGGACGAGGGATCGGTCCGACTGCTGGCGACCGGCGCGTTCACCGAGGAGGACCTCGGGGTGGCCTGTTTCCACTCCAAGGTCGGCGCCGTCGAGCTGCTGCTCAACCACCTGCTGGACGGCCCCGGCGAGTACTTCGTCACCGACATGACCGCAGGCTCGGACTCCTTCGCCTCCGGCCTGTTCACCCGCTTCGACCTGACCTTCCTGGTGGCCGAGCCGACTCGCAAGGGCGTCTCCGTCTACCGCCAGTACAAGGACTACGCCGCCGACTTCGGCGTGCGGCTGCGCGTGGTCGGCAACAAGGTGCAGGGCCCGGAGGACCTGGCCTTCCTGCGGCGCGAGGTCGGCGACGACCTGCTCACCACCTTCGGCCAGTCGGACTGGGTGCGTCGCCTGGAGCAGGGGGCCGAGCCGCCGCTGAAGTCCCTGGAGCCGGCCAACCGGGCCGTGCTGGAGGAGCTGCGGATCGAGGCCGACGCCGCGTACGGGCGGCGGGACGCGCGCCGCTACACCGAGCAGGCCGTGCTCTTCCACCGTCGCAACGCGGAGAGTTGGGCCAACGCCAAGGTCGGCATCGACCTCGCGACCCAGGTGGACGAGGAGTTCGTCCTGGGCGAGCTCGCGGGCGGCGGCGAGCACGCGGCCCCGGCGGGCGCCCGCGCCTGACCCGCACCACCGCAGCCGAACGGGCCGCGACCTCTCCGGAACCGGGGGGCCGCGGCCCGTTCGCCGCGTCCGGCCCCGCCGCCCAAGGGGCCGCCAGACTCCGACCACCCTGCGGCAGCAGATTCCTGACGGTTCGGCCACCACCCAATGGAGTGAACCATGGGGTTTTCCGCTTCCCTCCCGCAACCACGCTGTGCAAAGCTTTCATTACCCTCGGTTTACCGAGTCTTGATGGTTCGCCCGGCGGCCTTCAGCGAGACGTCCCGCACCTCGCCCAAGGCCCCGGCGGGCCCGATGGTCCACGCCGGCCGGTGACACCCGCACTCCCCGCCGCGTCCACGCCACCCCGCCACACCGTCGCGCCCCCACCACAGCCGATCCGCCCGGAGCCCCGCTCCGGACTCATCACCGGACCTGACTGCGTTCGCCCCCCCCGGACAGACGGGAAGACAATGACCCTCGACATCTCCAGCGCCCCCATCGCCTCCGACACCACCGACCACGCGCCGCCCGGCCCGGACCACCGGATCCGCTGGGCCCAGGACCTCTCCTCCTCCCTCGTGGTCTTCCTGATCGCCGTGCCGTTCTCCCTCGGCATCGCGCTCGCCACCGGCGCCCCGCTCACCGCCGGCCTGGCCGCCGCGGCCGTGGGCGGAATCGTGGTCGGACTGTTCGGCGGCACTCCGCTCCAGGTCAGCGGCCCCTCGGCAGCACTGACGGTGGTCACCGCCGGACTGATCGCCCAGTACGGCTGGCGAGCCACCTGCGCCATCACCGCCGCCGCCGGCCTGCTCCAACTCCTGCTCGGTGCACGCCGGGTGGCCCGGACCGCACTCGCCGTCTCGCCCGCGATCGTGCACGGCATGCTGGCCGGGGTCGGGCTCACCATCGCCATCGCGCAACTCCACATCGTCCTCGGCGGCTCGCCGCAGAGCTCCGCGATCGCCAACCTCCTGTCCCTGCCAGGACAGTTGGCCGGTCCGCACCCACCCGCACTGCTGGCCGGCACGGTGACGGTGGCCGTCCTGATCGGCTGGCCCCGAATGAGTCGACTCCCGGGCCGCGCGGGCGAGTTCGGTTCCCGACTGGCCAAGGTGCCGGGCCCGCTGGCCGGTGTCGTGCTGGCCACCGCCCTCGTGCTCGCCCTGGACCTGCGGCCGGCCCGCATCGAGCTGCCGGACTGGCGGCCGCAGGCGTTCCTGCCCGCACTGCCACACGGTCCGGTCCTCGGGCTGCTCGCGGCCGTCCTCACCGTCACCGCCGTCGCCAGCGTGGAGTCACTGCTGTCCGCCGTCGCGGTCGACCGGATGTCCCGCCGCACCGGCGACCTCGACCGCGAACTGCGCGGCCAGGGCCTCGCCAACCTGGTGAGCGGGCTGGTCGGTGGACTGCCGATCGCAGGCGGCGCGGTGCGCAGCACCGCCAACGTGCGGGCCGGCGGACGGACCAGGTGGGCCTCGGTGCTGCACGGCGTCTGGGTGTTGGCCGCCGCACTCGCGCTGACCGGCGGACTGCGCCGGATCCCGCTGGCCGCGCTCGCCGCACTGGTCCTGGTGGTCGGGCTGCACATGGTGAGCTTCGCCCACATCCGCAGGGTGCACCGGCACCGCGAGTTCCCCGTCTACCTGATCACCGGGCTCGGCGTGGTGGCCGCCGGCGTGCTGTGGGGTGTCGCGATCGGCGCCGGGACCGCCACGCTGCTCGCCCTCCACCGGCTGACCCGCGCCCATGTGGACGTCTCGACCGGCCCCGACGGCGCGGTCACCGTCCGAACGCACGGCCCGCTCACCTTCACCACCGTGCCGCGACTCAGCCGG
The DNA here is from genome assembly GCF_042789895.1 of Kitasatospora sp. NPDC056783. Lineage (NCBI taxonomy): Bacteria > Bacillati > Actinomycetota > Actinomycetes > Kitasatosporales > Streptomycetaceae > Kitasatospora > Kitasatospora sp. NPDC056783. The sequence continues at coordinate 22,690 of NZ_JBHUAF010000028.1, read as the reverse complement.
GCACTGGCCGGCATCCCGGCCGGGGCCGAGGTCACCGTGGTCCACGACGGCGCCTTCCTTGACCACGCCGCGTACGAGACCCTGCACACCTGGCGGGCCGGACACCAGGCAGCGGGCGGCCGGGTCTCGATGGTGACGCGGCGCCAGGACGACGAGGTGCTCGACCCGGACGGCACGGTGCGCGCGGGCAGTTCACCGGGCCCGCACCGCTGCCGGGCCTGGACGCCCTGGGTCGGTCACCACTGCATCGAGCAGCAGGAGGACCCGCACGGCCGGCTGCTGGACGGCGTCCGGGTGTTCCAGCGGCACACCGCCCCGCTGATCAGGCCTGAACTCGCCCGGCTGGCACGGGAGGGGCAGGCGCCCTCCCAGCTCTTCCTGACCTGCGCGGACTCCCGGATGGTCACCAGCATGATCACCAACAGTGGCCCGGGAGACCTGTTCACGGTGCGCAACGTGGGCAACCTGGTGCCGGCGCCGCACGAACCCGGCGCGGCGGACGACTCGGTGGCCGCCGCGGTTCAGTACGCGGTCGAGGTGCTGGAGGTGCGCTCGATCACGGTCTGCGGCCACTCCGGCTGCGGTGCGATGAAGGCCCTGCTGGACGGAGTGCACGAGCGCCCCGGTCCACCCACCCCGCTGGCCCGCTGGCTGCGCAACGGCCGCGGCTCGCTGGACCGGCTCCGAAGGGTCCCGGCGGAGTTCGCCGGCCGGCCCGCCGCGGATGTCGCGGAGCAGCTCTGCATCACCAACGTGGTCCAGCAGCTGGACCAGTTGCTGGCGAATCCGGCGGTGGAGCGCCGGGTCGAGGCGGGCACGCTGCGGCTGGTCGGGATGTACTTCGACTTCGCCACGGCACAGGCCTACGTCCTGGATCGGGCCGCCGGAACGTTCAGCCCGGTCGAGGCCCACAGCGGAAAGCGCGCCGACACAACCGAACACAACGCCGACGGCCCCCACAGGACCGGTCCCGATGCCCGACCGGGCCGGGCGTCGGCCGAACGGGTGAATGAGGACGGACAGGTGCCGGTCGACGGCGGCGAGGAGGGCCCTCGGCTGGCCGCCTGAGAGCCGGGCCCGCGCCCCAGTCAGGCGGGCCGGGGCACGGGCCCGCCCGCCCTCGCGCGGTCCTCCGTTCCACCACGGCGGAGCACGCCGACCAGCGACCGGCCATCGGTCAAAGGTCTACACCAATTCACAGGAGCCTCTTGTCAACTGCCCCGTTCGCCTGGTGAGCTGTGCGCTGGGACACACGGGACAATCCCCACGCACGGGATCGCCCCCGATCATGACTCGATGAGGAGTGCGCGTTGAGCAACGAGAGCCTGGCCAACCTGCTCAAGGAGGAGCGGCGCTTCGCCCCGCCGGCAGAGCTCGCCGCAGCCGCCAACGTCACCGCGGCCGCGTACGCGCAGGCCTCCGAGGACCGTCTGGGCTTCTGGGCCGAGCAGGCCCGTCGCCTCACCTGGGCCGTCGAGCCGACCGAGACGCTCGACTGGTCCAACCCTCCCTTCGCCAAGTGGTTCGCCGACGGCAAGCTCAACGTCGCGTACAACTGCGTCGACCGTCACGTGGAGAACGGCCTGGGCGACCGGGTCGCCATCCACTTCGAGGGCGAGCCCGGCGACGGCCGCTCGATCACCTACGCCCAGCTCAAGGACGAGGTCTCGCAGGCCGCCAACGCGCTGCTGGAGCTCGGTGTGCGCAAGGGCGACCGGGTCGCCGTCTACCTGCCGATGATCGCCGAGGCTGTCGTCGCGATGCTCGCCTGCGCCCGGATCGGCGCCACCCACTCGGTGGTCTTCGGCGGCTTCTCCTCCGACGCCGTCGCCTCCCGCATCCAGGACGCCCAGGCCAAGCTCGTCATCACCGCCGACGGCGGCTACCGCCGTGGCAAGCCCTCGGCCCTGAAGCCGGCCATCGACGAGGCGCTCACCAAGGTGGACGGCGTCGAGCACGTCCTGGTGATCCGCCGCACCGAGCAGGACATCCCGTGGACCGAGGGCCGCGACGTCTGGTGGCACGAGATCACCGCGCGCCAGTCCACCGAGCACACCCCCGAGGCGCACGACGCCGAGCACCCGCTGTTCATCCTCTACACCTCGGGCACCACCGGTAAGCCCAAGGGCATCCTGCACACCTCGGGCGGCTACCTCACCCAGGCCAGCTACACCCACCACGCCGTCTTCGACCTCAAGCCGGAGACCGACGTCTACTGGTGCACCGCCGACATCGGCTGGGTCACCGGCCACTCGTACATCGTCTACGGTCCGCTCGCCAACGGCGCCACCCAGGTCATCTACGAGGGCACCCCGGACACCCCCCACCAGGGCCGGTTCTGGGAGATCGTCCAGAAGTACGGCGTGACCATCCTCTACACGGCGCCGACCGCGATCCGGACCTTCATGAAGTGGGGCGACGACATCCCCGCGAAGTTCGACCTGTCCTCCCTGCGGGTGCTGGGCAGCGTCGGCGAGCCGATCAACCCCGAGGCCTGGATCTGGTACCGCGAGCACATCGGTGCCGGCACCTGCCCGATCGTGGACACCTGGTGGCAGACCGAGACCGGCGCCATGATGATCAGCCCGCTGCCGGGCGTCACCGAGACCAAGCCGGGCTCGGCCCAGCGCGCCCTGCCGGGCATCGCGGCCACCGTGATGGACGACGAGGGCAACGAGGTGCCGAACGGCTCCGGCGGGTACCTGGTGCTCACCGAGCCGTGGCCGTCCATGCTCCGCACCATCTGGGGCGACGACCAGCGCTACATCGACACCTACTGGTCGCGCTTCGAGGGCCGCTACTTCGCCGGTGACGGCGCCAAGAAGGACGAGGACGGGGACATCTGGCTGCTCGGCCGGGTGGACGACGTCATGCTCGTCTCGGGCCACAACATCTCCACCACCGAGGTGGAGTCGGCCCTGGTCGGCCACCCGTCGGTGGCCGAATCCGCAGTCGTCGGCGCCACCGACGCCACCACCGGCCAGGCCATCGTCGCCTTCGTGATCCTGCGTGGAGGGGCCACCGAGACCCCCGAGCTGGTCGAGGAGCTGCGGGCGCACGTCGGCCGCACGCTCGGCCCGATCGCCAAGCCGAAGCAGATCAAGGTGGTCGGCGAGCTGCCGAAGACCCGCTCCGGCAAGATCATGCGCCGTCTGCTGCGCGACATCGCCGAGGGCCGCGAGGTCGGTGACACCACCACGCTGGCCGACAGCACGGTGATGAGCCAGATCCAGGCCCAGCTGCCGTCCTCGGACAACGGCAACGGCTGAACCTCCTGAGACCACGGCTGTGCCCCGGACGGTGACTACCCTCCGGGGCACAGCCGTCTCTTCGGCACCACCCGGGTACCAGGCCCTGCCCAGGCACGAGGCCCGCCCAGGTACGAGGCCCGCCCAGGCACGAGGCCCGCCCAGGCACCAGGCCCTGCCCGGGGCACCAGCCCCCCCCTTCCTGGCGCCAGGCACCACCCGGGCAACGGGTCCCACCCGGGCACGTGACTCCGTTCGGGCACCAGGTCACTGCTCCTCCGAGGTGCAGTACCAGCCCGCAGGGTTTAAGTCCTTGAATAGGACAATCCGGATGTCACCCGAACTCCCGCTAGACTGTTAGGGACGCATCAAGATCCCTTGACGGGGACCGCGGGCGTCACAGGGCGCGCCGGGAAGTCTGGTCGGCAACTGCACCACCCGTGCATCCGTTGCCGCTCCCAGCCCCAGGAGGTCCACGTGACCGACCAGCCGCCCGTCCCCGAGCCGACGACCCGCCGCCGGCAGTTCCTCGGCCGGCTGTCACTGCCCGAGCGCACCTTCATCACCGACGCCCTGCGCACCGAGACGGTCGGCGGAATGCTGCTGCTGGGCGCCGCCGCCATCGCGCTGATCTGGGCCAACGTCTGGCCGGACGCGTACCGGAGCCTGCTCGACTACACCGTCGGCCCCTCCGCCCCGCTGCACCTCGACCTCTCCCTGGCCACCTGGGCCAAGGACGGCCTGCTGGCGGTCTTCTTCTTCGTCGCCGGGATCGAGCTCAAACGCGAGTTCGTCGCCGGTGAGCTGCGCACGCCCAGTGCCGCTCTGCTACCCGTGGTCGCCGCCGTCTGCGGGGTCGCGCTGCCCGCGATCCTGTTCGCCCTGGTGAACTCCGGCAGCGGCGGGCACCCCAGCGGCTGGGCGATCCCGACCGCCACCGACATCGCCTTCGCGCTCGGTGTGCTGGCCGTGGTCGGCAGCCACCTGCCGTCCGCGCTGCGCGCCTTCCTGCTCACCCTGGCGGTGGTCGACGACCTGATCGCGATCCTGATCATCGCGATCTTCTACAGCCACGGCATCAAGTTCTGGGCGCTCGGCCTGGCCCTCGCCGGCCTGGTGCTGTTCTGGTTCCTGCACCGGCGCGGCGTCCACGGGTGGTACATCTTCGTTCCGCTGGCCGTCGTCACCTGGGCGCTGATGCACGAGAGCGGCATCCACGCCACGGTGGCGGGTGTCGCGATGGGCCTGATGCTGCGCTGCCACCGGGAGGGCGACGAGCAGCACTCCCCCGGCGAGCACATCGAGCACCTGGTCCGCCCGTTCTCGGCCGGCCTGGCCGTCCCGCTGTTCGCGCTGTTCTCGGCCGGGGTGGCGATATCCGGTCCGGCCCTGCGCGAGGTGTTCACCCAGGCCGCACCCATCGGCATCGTGATCGGCTTGCTGGTCGGCAAGTCGGTGGGTGTGTTCGGCGGCACCTGGCTGACCGCCCGGTACACCAGGGCCGAGCTGAACCCACAGCTCAAGTGGGCGGACATGGTCGCCGTCTCGGTGCTGGCCGGCATCGGTTTCACCGTCTCGCTGCTGATCAGCGAGCTGGCCTTCCCGGACGACCCGACGCTCGCGAGCCGGGCCAAGACGGCCGTCCTGCTCGGCTCGCTGATATGTGCGACGGTCGCCACCGTGCTGCTGAAGCTGCGCAACCGGCACTACCGCGCGCTGTGCGAAGAGGAGGACCGGGACGTGGACGGGGACGGCGTCCCGGACGTCTACCAGGCGGACGACCCGGCCTGGCGGGCGAGGGTCGGCGAGGACCGCCACCCCGGCCCCGAAGCCGCCCCCGAAGCCGACCGGGAGGCCAACCGACAGTCCGACCCGGAGCGCGGGCCCGGCCGGTCCGGACGGCACTCCTGAGCCGCCCCGCAGAGCCCCTCCCGAAGGCCCCGGGCCGGGTCCTCGCGGGTTCCCGTCGGGTTCCCGGTGGGTTCCCGTCGGGTTCCCGACAGGAGCCCGGCGAACTCGTGGAGGGGCTGCCGGAGTGCCTCAGCTGCCGGGACACGTCCCTCCGGCGGGGCCCCGGAGTGGTGTCCGACTGACCGGTAAGGGCATGATTCTGAGCTGTCGACAACCCACAGACGCCTCCGGACCCCCACCGGCCCCCCCGGAACCGCACAGCCGCGGTGGCGTCACGCCGTACAGCCGCAGAGGAGAACCGCTGATGCCCACAGGAGCCGCAGACCCGTCCAGCAACGGCCGGGCGCCCTACGAGGGCGAGCGTTCGGTGGGGCAGCTGTTCGCGGCGGCCACCTCCGACCTGTCCGCGCTGGTCCACGACGAGATCGCGCTCGCCAAGGCCGAGATCCGGGCGGACGTCAAGCGCGGTGTCTCCGGCGGTGTCTCGCTGATCGTCGCCGGCGTGGTGGCGCTGTTCTCCATCCCGATGCTGAGCGCCGCGGCGGCCTTCGGCATCCACGCGCTGGGCCTGTCGCTGGGCTGGTCCTTCCTGATCGTGGCCGGCGCCTACCTGCTGCTCGCGGTGCTGCTCGGCATGTTGGCCTGGCGTTCGTTCAAGAAGATCGAGAAGCCGGTCCGCACCATCGAGGGCGCGCAGAAGACCGCCGGCGTGCTGAAGAACGCCCGGCCGCGCCCGGCCACCCAGGAGGAGATCGACCGGGCCTTCGGCCGCATCCCGTAAGCAGGACGTCGGCGGCCCCGCGTCGGGGAGCCCACCTCGGGCATTACCGCATCGGGCATCCCGCATCGGGCATCCCACCTCGGCGGCAGCGCAGAGGGGCCCCACCGTAGGCGGGCACGGGGACCCGCCGACAACGAGTGCCGGGCACATGTCCGGCACGCGGATGTGACACGCTCTCGGTATGCCGCTCGACCAGAAGCCCGTGCCCGCGCAGCCGTCCGCCGCCTCCGGCCCCGACTCCGGCCCCTCCGGCGCCGGTCCGACCTCCGAGGGCCCCGGCACCGCCCCCGAGGGCCCCGGCACCGCCCCCGAGGGCACCGGCCTGGCCCCCGCACGGGAGCCTGATCGGGAGCCCGGACGGGAGCCCGAGCGAAGCCACGAGCGGGAACCCCTCGAAGCGGCCTCCGGCGGAGCCCCGGCGACGGGCGACGAGGCCTGGGACATCCGGCAGCCCGGCCCGTGGACGCACCGCGACCTCGCGGCCAACGGCGCCCGCTTCCACATCGCCGAGCTGGGCTCCGGCCCGCTGGTGCTGCTGGTGCACGGCTGGCCCGAGTACTGGTGGGCCTGGCGCCACCAGCTGACCGCGCTCGCCGACGCCGGCTACCGCGCGGTGGCCCTCGACCTGCGCGGCATCGGCGGCAGCGACCGCACCCCCCGCGGGTACGACCCGGGCAACCTCGCCCTGGACATCACCGGAGTGATCCGTTCGCTCGGCGAGCGCCGGGCCCACCTGGTCGGACACGCCTCCGGCGGCACGCTGGCCTGGGTCGCGGCGGTGATGCGCCCGTCCGTCATCCAGAGCCTGACCGTGGTCTCCGCCGCGCACCCGAGGGACCTGCGCCGGGCGCTGCTGACCGACCGCCGCCAGTTCGCCGCCTTCGAGCACGTGCTGGGCTTCCAGCGGCCGTGGATACCGGAACGCCGGCTGGTGGCGGACGACGCCGAGCTGGTCGGCCGCTACCTGGCCTCCTGGACCGGTCCGAACGGCCTGGACGAGGCCGCGGTGCACGCGTACCGGCAGGCGATCCAGATCCCCAGCACGGCGCACTGCTCGATCGAGCCGTACCGCTGGCTGCTGCGCTCGATGGCCCGGCCGGACGGCATCCAGTTCGCCCGGCGGATGAAGAAGCCGATCACCGCGCCGACGCTGCACGTCCAGGGGGCGGCGGACCCGGTGCTGCTGTCGCACACCGCGCTCGGCGGTGGCGAGTACGTGGCCGCGCCGTACCGTTGGCGGCTGCTGCCCGGGGTCGGGCACTTCCCGCACGAGGAGGCGCCGGAGGAGTTCACCGCCGAGCTGCTCGACTGGATCGGCCACCACAAGGAGTGACCCGCCCGGAGACGTGACGGAGCCATGACGGAGCCGGACGTGCGACCCACCAGGGCGGGCCTTTGGTCCCAACTCCCTTGGCACTGAACTCATATGACAACCGCATAGGCCAATTTCGGCGCACCCAAAGCGGTTACCTCCACCGGCCCAGGGGCATCCATTCCGGTATGAGTTGGATGCCCGAAAGCGGCGGCGCCCCGCGCGGCCGACGCCACAACAGCCCTCAGCGTTCCGCCCACCGCCCCGACCGGGCGGACGACCTCGGCTTCGACGGGCCGGACGGCCGTCAGCGCACGGAGCGGCGGCAGCTCGGCATCCCGCGTATCCTCGGTCGGCGCGCCCGCTGGGTGGGCGCACGACTGCGGCGCGAGACCTGAGGCCTCGCGCCGCATCCCCGCCTAAGCTCCGGCCGGTTCGTCCCCACCAGCTCGGCCCGCTCACCGACTCGGTCCACTCACCGGCTCGGTCCGCTCACCGGCTCGGCCCACCCACCGGCCGCTCAGGACACCGACCTCACTTCACCGGCCGCTCAGTTCACGATCGTCGGCGACAGCGCCGTGAACCAGAGCAGGACGAAGGTCGCGACCGACATGATCGGCACCAGCACCTTGGTCTCGACGCTGTTGCCGCTGCGCTTGATCAACACGATCTCGTAGCGCTCCTTGTGCGGCCAGAGCAGCGGCGCGCCCTTCTTCGTCAGGCAGTCGCCGAGCAGGTGTGCCAGCGTGCCCAGGCCCACCGCGTACGGCAGCCAGCCGGGCGAGTTGGGCATCCAGGTGTTCATGCCGAAGGTGCCGAGCGCGGCCAGGCCGATGACGGTGATCCACGCCTCCGGGCCGTCGCCCGGCGGACAGAGCCGCAGGGCCCGGATCGCGAGCGCCAGCAGGAAGAAGGTCAGCCCGAGGGTGAAGTTTCGGCCGAGGAAGGTGACCCCGGCCCAGGTGCCGCCGCCCATCAGCGCGACGAACAGCAGCGAGTGGGTGGCGTGCCGGTGGCCGCCGGAGGCCCAGGCCACGAAGCGGCAGAGCGCCTTGGAGACCGGCCCGAGGAAGTTGGCGATCGAGCCGTCGTGGTGGTCGAGGTCCGGCAGCAGGGCCGCGCCCGCGCACAGCACCGTGCCCATCAGTATGTCCGCCGGCTGCAGGGTGGTGTGCAGCAGCAGCGGGGGCAGGAAGGGGGCCGAGGCCGCGTACAGCATCGCCCCGCTCACCGCGTGCGAATGACCCATCATCGGACTGCCACGACCTCCCGTCGGGCCCACTCCGGGACGGCGCCCGATTGAGCCGAACGGGTGAGCGCGGCCGAGGCTACCAGGGCGGCCTGACGGTTCGACGGATCTCGGACGGCGCGGCCCGGCGCGGCCCGCGACCAGCCTCCCGTACGTCCCCCGCCGCACCCCGAGGCGTCCCCGCCACCCCCTCCACCGCACCCCGCACCCCGCACTGCGCACTGCGCACCCCGCACTGCGCACCGCGCACCGAGGCCGGACCCGCGTCAGAGCGCGCAGCCCTGGGTGTCCACCCGGACGGAAGCCGCCCCGCCCCGCTCCACGTCCTCGCGTACCTCGGCTGCGGTCAGCACGTAGCCGGTGTCCGCACTGTCCAGGGACTTGGCGAAGACCACGCCGTACACCTCCCCCTCCGGGGTGAGCAGCGGGCCGCCGCTGTTGCCCTGACGGACCAGCGAACGAACCGAGTAGACGTCCCGGACCACCTGGCCGCGGTGGTAGATGTCCGGGCCGTTGGCCTGGATCCGGCCGCGGATGCGGGCCGGCTGGACGTTGAAGGCACCGTTCTCCGGGAAGCCGGCCACGATCGCGCTGTCGTTGGTCTTCGCCTCGCCCGCGAAGGAGAGCGCCGGAGCGTTCAGCTTGGGCACGTCCAGGACGGCGATGTCACGCTGCCAGTCGTAGCGGACCACCGTCGCGTCGTACAGCTGGCCGACGCCGCCGATCTGCACGGTGGGCTCGCTGACCCCGCCGACGACGTGGGCGTTGGTCATCACCCGGTGCGGAGCGAAGACGAAGCCGCTGCCCTCCAGGGTCTTGCCGCAGGAGGTCGCCGTGCCGACCACCTTGACCAGGCTCTGCCGGGCCCGCGCCACCGCCGGGCTGGCGGCCAGTGCCGGGTCGGGGCTGTCGACCTGGGTGATCGGCTCGTGCTCGAAGGGGTTGAAGACCTGCGGGAAGCCGTTGCGGGCGAGCACCTTGGAGAAGTCCGAGAACCAGTTCGGCGCGTCGCTCGGCAGCGCGTTCTGCACCCCGCCGAGGACCGACGAGGAGCGGACCTGCCGGGAGACCGTCGGGAGCGAGGCCCCGGCCAGCGCCGAACCGATCAGCCAGGCCACCAGCAGCATCGAGACGACGTTGACCACGGCGCCGCCGGTCGCGTCCAGCACCCGGGCCGGGCGGCGCCCGATGTGCCCGCGCAGCTTCCAGCCGAAGTGCGCGGTGATCGCCTGGCCGATCGCGGCCAGGACGATCACCACCACGACGGCGACCACCGAGGCCGTGGTGCCGGGGCCGATGTGGTCGAGCAGCAGCAGCGGCAGCAGTTCGACGGCCAGCAGGCCGCCGCCGAGGAAGCCGACCAGCGAGAGCACACCGACCACGAAGCCCTGCCGGTAGCCCGACACGGCGAAGGCCACGGCCGCGGCGAGCAGCAGCACATCCAGGACGTTCACTCGGACACCCTCCCACGCGCCGCGGGCCGGACGCGCCGACGATCGGTCACGAAGTGCCGGCGTCGGTGCCCGGCAGGACCCGGGAGTGTTCGGGGTCCCCCTGGACCAGGGCCAGCGCGTCGTCCGGCAGGTCGACGACCCGGGACTGGTCCCAGGGCAGCTCCAGGCCGCTGTGGTGCAGCACCCGGTCGATCACCCCGGCGGTGAAGCCCCAGACCAGCCGCCCGGCGACCTCGAAGGCCGGTCCCAGGAGCCCGGACGGCTGGCGCAGCCGCACCCGGTTCGCCGGGTCGGCCAGCTCCGCGATGGGCACCCGGAACACCGCGCCGGTCTCGCCCTCGTCCACCGGGTGCACGGGCGACTCCTCGCGCCACCAGCCGAGCACCGGGGTCACCACGAAGCGGCTCACCGGGATGTACAGCCGGGGAAGCTCCGCGAACACCTGCACCCCGGCCGGGTCCAGGCCGGTCTCTTCCTCGGCCTCGCGCAGCGCCGCCGCGATCGGGCCCGGGCCCTTCGGGTCACCGTCCTCCGGGTCCAGCGCACCGCCCGGGAAGGACGGCTGACCGGCGTGCGACCGCAGCGAGCGGGCCCGCTCGATCAGCAACAGGTCCGGCCCGTCCGGCCCCTCGCCGAACAGCATCAGCACGGCGGCCGGGCGACCGCCCTCGACCGGTGGCAGGAAGCGGCTCAGCTGCTCCGGCAGCACCCGCTCGGCCGCCACCCGGACCGGCTCCAGCCAGCCCGGCAGGCCGTCCAGCTCGATGCCCCGGGCCACGCTCGACTCGCTCATGCGCCCACCGCCAGGTCCGCGACCCGTCCCCGGTGGGCTTCGGCGTCCGCGCGCGCGGCGGCCTCGCCGGGGAAGTCGGCGGGCGGCCGCAGCCGCTGCCCGGGCTGACCGCCCATCTCGTACTTCAACAGCTTGCGTGCCTTCTCGGGATCGGTCTCCCCCTCGCCGTACGAGGGGCAGAGCGGCGCGATCGGGCAGGCGCCGCAGGCGGGCTTGCGGGAGTGGCAGATCCGACGGCCGTGGAAGACCACCCGGTGCGAGAGCATCGTCCACTCCGACTTCGGGAAGATCTCGGTGACGACCGCCTCGACCTTCACCGGGTCCTCCTCGGTGGTCCAGCCGAACCGCCGGGCCAGTCGCCCGAAGTGGGTGTCCACGGTGACGCCGGGGACTCCGAAGGCGTTGCCGAGGACGACGTTGGCGGTCTTGCGGCCGACGCCGGGCAGGGTCACCAGGTCGTCCAGCCTGCCGGGGACCTCGCCGTCGAACTCGTCGCGCAGCGCTATCGAGAGGCCGATCAGCGACTTCGCCTTGTTCCGGAAGAAACCGGTCGGCCGGATGACCTCCTCCAGCTCCTCCGGGTTCGCCGCCGCCATGTCCTCCGGCGTCGGGTACTTCGCGAACAGCGCCGGGGTGGTCTGATTCACCCGCAGGTCGGTGGTCTGCGCCGACAGCACGGTGGCCACCAGCAGTTGGAAGGGGTTCTCGAAGTCCAGCTCCGGATGCGCGTACGGGTACAGCTCCGCCAGCTCCCGGTTGATCCTCCGGGCCCGCCGCACCATCGCCAGGTGCGACTCCGGCTTCCTCGGCTTCACCGCCGCCTTCTTCGCCACCGGCTGCTCCGCCGCGGCCTTCCGGACCTTGCTCTGTGCCATGCACGAAGGCTACGCCGAGCGGCGGACCGCTCGGGGCCGATCAAGCACGGAAACCGGTTCCGGCAGGGCCTGTTGTCCGATGAGGTCCGCCCGTGACCATCACCTGACAGGGGGAGAGTGCGGATGATCGGGGTCCTGCCGGCCGAGGACACGAGCGTGGTGCGCGGCGCGCTGACGGCCCTGCTCGCGTACGAGGAGGACCTGGAAGTCGTCGCCGACGTGGAGCGCGGGGACCTGATGGTGCCGGCGGCCCTGACGGTCCGGCCGGACGTCGCGGTGACCGACGTCCACCTGCTCGGGCTGGACGGGCTGCGGGCGGCGGCCGACCTGCACGAGAAGCTCCCCGGGTGCCGGACGCCGGTCCTCACCCGACTGGTGCGACCGGCCCACCTGCGCGCCGCCTTCTCCGCCCGTGCGCTCGGCTTCCTCGGCCAGGACGCCCCGGCCCGGGACCTGGCCGCCGCGCTGGCCAGGACCGGGGGCCACGGCCGGGTCGGACTCAAGGGCTCAAGGGCTCAAGGGCTCGGGAAAAGCGGGAAAAGAATGTCCGGCCGGAGCGATGAGTTCTGCGGCGAACCCCGGTCTACCCCTGCGACCGACTCGTACGACGGAAGGAACGTCCATGAGCACCGTGGTCTCCACCGACGGCACCGTCCTCGCCTGCTCCGTGACCGGCTCCGGCCCGGCGGTCGTCCTGGTCGACGGCGCGCTGTGCCACCGCGGGATGGGGCCGGGCGCCGCGATCGCCGAGCAGCTGGCGGCGCACCACGCCGTGTGGACCTACGACCGGCGCGGGCGCGGCGGCAGCGGGGACACCGCGCCGTTCGCGGTGGAGCGCGAGATCGAGGACCTGGCCGCGGTCATCGCGGCCGCGGGCGGCTCGGCCCACGTCCTCGCCGTCTCCTCGGGTGGCGCGCTCGCCCTGCGGGCCGCCGCCGCGAACGTCGGGATCACCCGGCTCGCCGTCTACGAGGTGCCGTTCAGCACCGGGGAGACGCAGCGCGAGCGCTTCGACGCGTACGTGGCCGAGCTGACGACGGCGCTGGCCGAGGGACGGCACGGGGACGCCGTCGCCGCCCTCATGGTGTTCGCCGGGGCACCGGCCGAGATGGTGGCCGGGATGCGCGGCGCGCCGATGTGGCCGGCGTTCGAGGCGGTCGCGCCGACCCTGGCGTACGACGCGGCGGCGCTCGGCGACCGGACCGGCGCGGCCGTCCCGGTCGAGCTGCTGGCCGCGGTCGCGGTGCCGACCCTGGTCCTGGACGGCGGCGCCAGCCCGGAGACCCTGCGGGCCCCGGCCCGCGCGGTGGCGGCGGCCGTGCCGGGCGCCGAGTACCGGACGCTGGACGGCCAGACCCACGAGGTGGCGGCCGAGGTGCTGGCCCCGGAGCTGCTGAAGTTCTACGTCTGACGAGCGTCCGCGGCCACCCGCCGCACCGCCCCGCGATCCCGTACCGCGGTGGGCGGTTGCCCGTTCGATCGGCTCGCACGGAGGTTCGACCATGGGGTGCTCGCGGGCTCCCGCCACCGGCGCCGCCCGGTGCCCCGCCGGTACGAATGGCCCCGCACGGCACACCTCGGCACACCCCCTCCTCATATGATCGGAGCGACATGCGCCATGCTTGGTGACGCAGAACACTGATCGGAACTTGCGCCGGACGGCCCACCCGCCGAACGGCCGAGAAGGAGGAAGCACGTGGACGACGTTCTGCGGCGCGCCGCACTCTTCGCGGCACTCGACGACGAACAGGCCGGCGAGCTGCGCGCTTCCATGACCGAGGTCACCCTCGCCCGTGGGGAGTCGCTGTTCCACGAGGGCGACCCGGGCGACCGGCTGTACGTCGTCGCGGAGGGCAAGGTCAAGCTGCACCGCGCCTCGCCGGACGGCCGCGAGAACATGCTGGCCGTGCTCGGCCCCAGCGAGATGATCGGCGAACTGTCGCTCTTCGACCCGGGCCCGCGCACCGCGACCGCCAGCGCGCTGACCGAGGTCAAGCTGCTCGGCCTCGGCCACGGCGACCTCCAGCCCTGGCTGCACGCCCGCCCGGAGGTCTCCATCGCGCTGCTGCGGGCCATCGCACGCCGCCTGCGCCGGACCAACGACGTGATGTCCGACCTGGTCTTCTCCGACGTGCCCGGCCGCGTCGCCAAGGCCCTGCTGGACCTCTCCCGCCGCTTCGGCGTGCAGTCCGAGGAGGGCATCCACGTCGCCCACGACCTCACCCAGGAAGAGCTGGCCCAGCTGGTCGGCGCCTCCCGCGAGACGGTCAACAAGGCACTCGCCGACTTCGCCGGCCGCGGCTGGCTGAAGCTGGAAGCGCGCGCGGTGGTGCTGCTGGACGTCGAGCGGCTGTCGCGCCGCTCGCGCTGACGTCCCGCGACGCGAAGGGCCCGTCCGCTCGGACGGGCCCTTCGGCGTCACCGGCCCCTGGTACTCCCGGCCGCGGGCGTCACCGGCCCCGGGCGTTACCGGCCTCGGGCGTTACCGGCCTCGGACACTCACGGCCCCTGACGCCCACAGCCCCTGACGCCCAAGGCCCCGGGCCTTCGAGATCAGTCGAGCTCGGGGATCAGCCCGTGCTCCTCCAGGTAGTCCAGCTGGGCCCGCACCGACAGCTCGGCGGCCGGCCAGAGCGCCCGGTCCACGTCCGCGTAGACCCGGGCCACCACCTCGGGCACGGTCCGGTGGCCCGCCTCGACCGCGGTCTCCACCTGGGCGAGCCTGGAGGCCCGGTGGGCCAGGTAGTAGTCGACGGCGCCGAGCGCGTCCGCGAGCACCGGTCCGTGGCCGGGCAGCACGGTGCGCACGCCGTGCTGGGAGGCCATGGCGTGCAGCCGACGCAACGAGTCCAGGTAGTCGCCGAGCCGTCCGTCGGGGTGGGCGACCATCGTGGTGCCACGGCCGAGCACGGTGTCCCCGGTGATGACCGCGCCGTCGTCCGGCAGGTGGAAGGTCAGCGAGTCCGAGGTGTGTCCCGGGGTGGCCACCACCCGCAGGTCCAGGCCGCCGACGTCCAGGCGCTGGCCGCCCACCAGGCCCTCCGAGCCCAGCCGGTGCGCCGGGTCCAGGGCCCGCACCTCCGAGCCGGTCAGCTCGGCGAAGCGGGCCGCGCCCTCGGAGTGGTCGGCGTGACCGTGGGTGAGCAGGGTCAGCGCGATCCGCTGACCCCGTTCCTCCGCCAGGTCGATCACCCGGCGCAGGTGGCCCTCGTGCAGCGGGCCCGGGTCGATCACCACCGCGAGGTCCGAGCCGGGCTCGGCCAGCAGCCAGGTGTTGGTGCCGTCCAGCGTCATCGGCGACGGGTTCGGTGCCAGCACGCACAGCGCCCGGGAGGTGGCCTCACCGCCGACGACGGCGGCGGGGTCACCCGGCAGGAGTCCGCTCACCGGCTGCCCCCGCCGTCTCGGTGCAGGGTCCGCAGCGGCAGCGCCCGGACGAGGGCGCGTCGTGCCACCTCGACGAACGCGGCCTGGCTGTCGCAGGCGGGGGTGCGGGGGATCAGGCGGCGGGCGGGCATCTCGGGTGCCGTCCGGCGAGCCACGTCGTTGTGGGTCATCGGGCGTCCGTCCTCTCTCTGCGTCGGTACCGGAAGGTCGTGCGGGTCGCGTGGGTCACGTGGGTCGTGCACGTCGCGTGGGTCGTGCGGGTCGTGCGGGTCACCCGGGTCGTGCGGGTCGTCCGCGTGGTCCGGGTCATGGGGACCGCTCAAGGGTCCTCGGGGAACTCCCCGTCGATGGTCAACTCCTCGTAACCGGGCCAGCGGACCGTCAGGCGGTCCCCGCGGACCTCGGCCCGGCCCAGCACCGGCTCCAGCCCGCGCCCGGAGGCCGCTGCCAGGGCCTCGGCGGCGGTCCGCACCGAGGACAGCTCGCGCAGCACCGTCACGGTCGGCGGCAGCATCCCGAACCGGCCCTCCCGGTGGCCCCGCACCGCCTCGGCCGGGGTCAGCCAGGCGACCCGGTCGGCCTCGCCGACCTCCAGGGCCGCGCGCTGTCCGGCCGGCAGCGCGGCGACGAAGAACCAGGTGTCGTAGCGCCGGTCCTCGAACTCCGGGGTGACCCAGCGGGCCCAGCCGCCCAGCAGGTCGCTGCGCAGCACCAGGCCGTGATCGCGGAGGAACTCGGCGAAGGACAGCTCGTGCGCCTCCAGCGCGGCCCGCTCGGCGGACCAGTCGCGCGGCGCGGCGACGCTCTCCGCGTCCGGGCCGGCCAGCAGCACGCCGGCCTCCTCGAAGGTCTCGCGGACGGCCGCGCAGACCACCGCCCGCGCCGTCCGGGCGTCCACCCCGAGCCGTCGCGCCCACTCCTCGGGCGCCGGCCCGGCCCAGCCCGGCTCGACCTCGGCGTCCCGCGGGTCCACCCCGCCGCCCGGGTAGGCGTACATCCCGGCCGCGAACGCCATCGAGGTGCGTCGGCGCAGCAGGTAGGCCTCCGGCCCCTCGGCGGCGTCGCGCAGCAGCACCACGGTCGCCGCGGGCCGGGGCACCGGCGGGGTCACCGCGCCGGATGCGACCGCCCGGATCCGGGCAGGCCAACCGGGCGGCATCGGGAGCGTCGTCGCTCGAGGGTCCATGCCCGGATGCTAAGCGCACGGAGGCGGGGTTGGACAGATCCGTCCCCGCCTCCGCGATCACACCCGGTCGGTCTCGGCCGACCTCGATCGGATTCAGGCGGCCTTGACGCGCACCACGATCTCGACCTCGACCGGGGCGTCGAGCGGCAGCACCGCGACGCCGACGGCGCTGCGGGCGTGCGTGCCGGCGTCGCCGAGCACGCTGCCGAGCAGCTCGCTGGCGCCGTTGACGACGGCCGGGACGGCGATGAAGTCCGAGGCCGCGGCGACGAAGCCGACCACCTTGACGACCTGCTCGACCAGATCGAGGTCACCGACCACCGACTTCACGGCGGCCAGGGCGTTCAGCGCGCAGATCTGCGCGAGCTCCTTGGCCTCCTCCGGGGAGACCTCGGCGCCGACCTTGCCGGTGGTCGGCAGCTTGCCGCCGACGACCGGCAGCTGGCCGGAGGTGAAGACGAGGTCGCCGGTCCGCAGGGCCGGGACGTACGCGGCGACCGGGGCGGCCACCGGCGGCAGGGTCAGCCCCAGCTCGGCGAGCTTCTGCTCGACCTTGCTCATGCGTTCTTCTCCCGCTTGAAGTAGGCCACCAGCTGCTCCGGGTTGGGGCCGGGCACGACCTGGACGAGCTCCCAGCCGTCCTCGCCGAAGTTGTCCAGGATCTGCTTGGTCGCGTGCACCAGCAGGGGCGCCGTCATGTATTCCCACTTGGTCATGGCCAGACTCTAGACGAGCCGTCGCGGCGATCCGAGCCGCCCGCCGCGAGGCGTGTGAGGTGGGGCACAAAGCGGGCATGATCGGGCCTGGCGGCCCAGGCACTCCGGGCATCCGGTACGGTCCCTGGTTACCCTCGCGGGAGGGCACCCTGGTGAGGAGGGGCACCCCCCGCCAGGAGGGGACGCCCGGAGGACGAGGACGGACGGAGACGGAGCGTGGCACGCACCCCCGGCCAAGCGGCCCGGCGCGACCCCGACTGGGAGGGCGTCCGGCTGCACGTGGTCAGCGGCAAGGGCGGCACCGGGAAGACCACGCTGGCCGCGGCGCTGGCCCTGGCGCTCGCCGCCGACGGCGGCCGGGTGCTGCTGATCGAGGTGGAGGGCCGGCAGAGCATCGCCGAGCTGTTCGGGATCTCCGCGCTGCCGTACGAGGAGCGCCGGATCGCCTCCGTCTCGCGCGCCCAGCTGGGGCTGGCCGCCGGGGAGGGCGGGCCCGGCGAGGTCTTCGCGCTGGCGATCGACACCGAGCTGGCGCTGCTGGAGTACCTGGAGATGTTCTACAAGCTCGGCCGGGCCGGGAAGGCGCTCCAGAAGGTCGGCTTCGTCGACTTCGCCACCACCATCGCGCCCGGTGTGCGGGACGTCCTGCTCACCGGCAAGGCCTGCGAGGCGACCAGGCGCAAGGAGCCGGACGGCCGCCGGCGCTACGACGCGGTGGTGATGGACGCCCCGCCGACCGGCCGGCTGACCCGCTTCCTGAACGTCAACGCCGAGGTCGCCGGGCTGGCCAGGATCGGCCCGATACACACCCAGGCGCAGGCCGTGATGCGGGTGCTGAAGTCGCCGGAGACCGCGGTGCACCTGGTCACCCTGCTGGAGGAGATGCCGGTGCAGGAGACGGTCGACGGCATAGAGGAGCTGCACGAGGCGAAGCTCCCGGTGGGCGGGGTGATGGTCAACATGGTCCGGCCGCCGGTGCTGGACGCGGCGGCGGTGGCCGCGGTGGACGGGGACCACCGCGAGGACGTCGCCCTGGCGCTCGGGGAGGCCGGGCTCGGCGGCCGCCCGCGCACCGCGGAGAAGGTCCGGGCGGCGGTGGAGCCGCTGCTCGACCCGCTGCTGGACCAGGCCAGGGAGCACGCCGAGCGGGTCGAGCTGGAGCGCGCCCAGCGCGCCGACATCCAGCAGCTGCGGCTCCCGACGTACGAACTGCCGTTGCTGGGCGAGGGCGTGGACCTCGGCGGGCTGTACCGGCTGGCGGGCGAACTGAAGCGGCAGGGGGCGGCATGACCTCGAACGGGGTGCGGAGCACCGGGAAGCGGCTCGCCGTGGACGAGCTGATCGACGACCCGAAGACCAGGATCATCGTCTGCTGCGGCTCCGGCGGGGTCGGCAAGACCACCACCGCCGCGGCGCTCGGCCTGCGGGCGGCCGAGCGCGGCCGCAAGGTCGTGGTGCTGACCATCGACCCGGCCCGCCGGCTCGCCCAGTCGATGGGCCTGACCGAGCTCGACAACACCCCGCGGGTGGTCAAGGGGGTCTCCGGCGAGGGAGAGCTCCAGGCCATGATGCTGGACATGAAGCGGACCTTCGACGAGGTCGTGCTGGCCCACGCCGAGCCCGCCCGGGCCCGGGCGATCATGGAGAACCCCTTCTACCAGTCCCTGTCGGCCGGCTTCGCGGGCACCCAGGAGTACATGGCGATGGAGAAGCTCGGGCAGCTCCGCGACGCCGAGGAGTGGGACCTGATCGTCGTGGACACCCCGCCGTCCCGCTCGGCGCTGGACTTCCTGGACGCGCCCAACCGGCTCGGGTCGTTCCTGGACGGCCGGGTGATCCGGATCCTGACCGCCCCGGCCAAGGTCGGCGGGCGCAGCGCGATGCGGTTCCTGAACGCCGGGATGGGCCTGCTCACCGGCACCCTGGGCAAGATCTTCGGCGCCCAGCTGCTCACCGACGTGCAGACCTTCGTCAGCGCGATGGACTCGATGTTCGGTGGCTTCCGCGAGCGCGCGGACCGCACGTACCAGCTGCTCAAGGCGCCGGGCACGGCGTTCCTGGTGGTGGCCGCGCCGGAGCGGGACGCGCTGCGGGAGGCGGCGTACTTCGTGGACCGGCTCGCCGCGGACCGGATGCCGCTGGCCGGGCTGGTGCTCAACCGGGTGCACGGCACGGGCGCGCCCCAGCTCACCGCGGAGCGGGCACTGGCGGCCGCCGAGGCCCTGGAGGAGAACGGTGCGGAGCACGCCTCGCCGGAGGCGGAGCTGCTCGCGGCCGGGCTGTTGCGGCTGCACGCCGAGCGGATGCAGATCATGGGGCGCGAACGCCGTACCCGCGACCGCTTCGTCTCGGTGTACCCGGACGTGCCGATCGTGGAGGTGCCGGCACTGCCGGGCGACGTGCACGACCTGGACGGGCTGCGGGCGATCGGGGACCGGCTCAACGGCGCGGTGTAGTCCGCCCCGACGGCGCGGTGTGGTCTTCGCGGTCGTCGCGGTGTGGTCTACCCCGACGGCGCGGTGTGGTCTTCGCGGTGTGGTCCGCACGGTGCGGCCTTCGCCCGCGGGCCGACCGGCCCGGACCGCGCGGTGCGGCCGGGCTCAGCCCGCCTGTGCGTAGTCCGTCAGTATCACGCCGGTCGCGAGGGACTCCTCGTACTCGGTGCGGGCCGTCTCCAGCAGCCTCCGCCACGAGATGACCGTCGGGCGACGGCGCAGCAGCGCGCGGCGCTCGCGTTCCGTCATCCCGCCCCACACCCCGAACTCCACCCGGTTGTCCAGAGCGTCCGCGAGGCACTCCGTCCGGACCGGACAGCCGCTGCACACCGCCTTCGCCCGGTTCTGTGCCGCCCCCTGGACGAACAGTTCGTCCGGATCACTCGTGCGACAGGCGGCCTGCGCACTCCAGTCGTCTACCCAGCCCATGCCGGCGCCGTCCTCTCCCGTATTCGAGGCTCCCCCACGGCGGCAACGGCATATTCACCGTTGCCAGTTGAGGACGTTACGGAAGAACGACAGCTTGCAACAGCCCCTTCGGGCTCAATCTCGAATGACCCGATTGGACTATGGGTGGCGATCAGCTCACTCGTTGGAGTGATCGCAGGTGGCACCACTTGCCAGGGGTGGAGCCCCCACTCTCGCCGCAGACGCCGTCACGGAGCGCAACCGACCACACGGGCACAGCAGGCCACAGCTGCCCCAAAACCCAGTCATCGCCGGGCAATTCGGGCAAGTCTCCTCGCCCACAAGAGTGAATGATGTTGACGCACCGAAGCTGTCGCAAGCTTGTGACAAGCCTAGGCGAACACCTGCCCCTGTGCGTGGGATTCCGCGACGTAGGGTTCTCCCCATGGCACCGAAGAGCCCCCAGGCACCCCAGCCCCCAGGCAACGCCGGAGCTCCGCGCGGCAGGACCGGCGGATCAGCGTCCGAGCACGCGAGCAACGGCCTGAAGTTCCTGGGCGTCAGCGTGCTCTCCGGAGTCCTGCTGGCCGGTCTCGCCCTGCCCGCCGTCGGCGCCATCGGGCTGACCGCCAAGGACACCGCGGACAGCTTCGACAACATCTCGGACGACTTCAAGACCCCTCCGCTCACCCAGGCCACCCAGATCTTCGACGCCAAGGGTGGCCTGATCGCCAAGGTCTACGAGCGCGACCGCACGGTCCTGACCGCCGACCAGATGTCGCCGTTCATGCGGCACGCCCAGGTGGACATCGAGGACGCCCGCTTCTACGAGCACGGCGCCGTCGACCTCAAGGGCATCCTGCGCGCGATCAGCAAGAACGCGGAGAGCGGCACCACCTCCCAGGGCGCCTCGACGCTGACCCAGCAGTACGTCAAGAACGTCAACGTGGAGAAGGCCGGCGACGACCAGGCGGCCGTCCTGGAGGCCCAGCGCAAGACCCTGGGCCGCAAGATCCAGGAGCTGAAGGTCGCCATCAAGCTGGAGGAGGACCTGTCCAAGGACCAGATCCTCACCAACTACCTCAACATCACCTTCTACGGCCACCAGGCCTACGGGGTCGAGGCCGCCTCCCAGCGCTACTTCAGCAAGAGCAACAAGGACCTGACCGTCGCCGAGGCCGCCACCCTGGCCGGCATGGTGCAGAACCCGTCGTCCTTCGACCCGGTGCGCTACCCCGAGAACACGGTCAAGCGCCGCAACGTCGTGCTCGACAAGATGCTGGAGAACAAGCACATCACCGCCGACCAGGCGAAGGAGGCGAAGGCCGCCCCGCTGGGTCTGAAGTACAAGGACCCGCAGAACGGCTGCATCACCGCCCAGGCCGGGATGGGCTTCTTCTGCGACTACGTCCGCCACGTGGTCAAGCAGGACCCGGCGTTCGGCAAGAGCTCCGAGGAGCGCAAGAAGCTCTGGGACACCGGCGGTCTGAACATCTACACCACGCTGGACCCGGACAAGCAGGCCGCCGCCCAGAACGCGGTGACCAAGCTGGTCAACGTCAACGACCCGGTGTCGGCCGCCGCGACCATGATGGAGCCGGGCACCGGCAAGATCCTCGCGATGGCCCAGACCCGGCCGTACGGCCTGGACAGCAACAAGAACCAGACCGTCGTCAACCTCAACGTCGACGCGGCGATGGGCGGCGGCAACGGCTTCCAGCCCGGCTCGACCTTCAAGCCGATCGTGGCCGCCGCCGCGCTGGAGAACGGCATCCCGGCGACCCAGCAGTACAAGTCGGAGAACCGCATCGAGTGGCCGACGATGAAGACCTGCGAGGGCACCTGGAAGAACACGGAGAAGGGCAAGGCCCGGACCGTGCCCAACGAGTCCGAGAACGAGAAGGGCCCGTACGACCTCAAGACGGCCATGGCGATGTCGGTGAACACCTACTTCGTCGAGATGGAGGCCGAGATGGGCCTCTGCCCGGTGAAGCAGATGGCCAACAAGCTCGGCATCACCGCCCGGGCGAGCGGCAAGCCCCTCGACGAGGTCCCCTCGATGGGCCTCGGCGTGCAGGAGATGTCCCCGCTGACCATGGCGAACGTCTACGCGACCTTCGCCGCGCGCGGCAAGTACTGCTCCCCGATCGCGATCAACAAGATCACCGCGGTGGACGGCAAGGAGGTCCCGGTCCCGCAGTCCTCGTGCAGCCAGGCCTTCTCCGAGAGCACCGCCGACTCCCTGAACACCGTGCTGAGCGGCGTCACCGAGAAGGGCACCGGCAAGGACCTCGGTCTGGACGACGGCCGCCAGATCGCCGGCAAGACCGGTACCTCGGACGAG
This sequence comes from Kitasatospora sp. NPDC056783, assembly GCF_042789895.1. Classification (NCBI taxonomy): domain Bacteria; kingdom Bacillati; phylum Actinomycetota; class Actinomycetes; order Kitasatosporales; family Streptomycetaceae; genus Kitasatospora; species Kitasatospora sp. NPDC056783. The sequence goes on along the minus strand of NZ_JBHUAF010000028.1, from coordinate 531 downwards.
AAGCGCGCCGCCTGGTTCAGCGGCTACACCCCGCAGCTGGCCACCTCGGTCTGGCTCGGCGGCCCGGCCGGCGGCGTGCCGATGAAGAACATCAAGATCGGCCCGACCTACTTCCCCGAGGTCTTCGGTGCCAGCGGGCCCGGTCCGATCTGGCGCATGGCGATGAACCAGGCGCTGAAGGGCTCCCCCGTGGAGCAGCTGCCCACCGCGAGCATCCCGGACATGCAGGCGGCCACCCCGCCGGCGAGCACGAACACCACACCGGCGGCCGACCAGAACACCCAGCCGGCCGGCAACCCCCCGCCGCCGCAGCAGACCCAGGGCCCGGGCCAGGGCGGCAACCCCGGCAACGGCGGCAACGGCGGCGGCAACCAGGGCCTGCCCGGTGGGCTGCCCACCGGACTGCCGGGCGGGTTCACCCTCCCGCCGATGCCCGGGAACGGGAACGGGAACGGCGGCCGCCACGGCGGCGGCAACGGGAACGGCTGAGCCGCTCGACCAGCGGAGAAGGGGCGCCCTCCAGTGCGGAGG
>NZ_JBHUAF010000027.1:3411-39647 GCF_042789895.1 Kitasatospora sp. NPDC056783 | reverse complement strand
TGCCGAGCTCGCCGTCCAGGAGGTCGAAGAGCTCGTCGGCGGTGGCCGTGTCCAGCTCCGGACCGCTCGGCCCGGCCGGCTCCTGGTGCGCGTCCCCGGCCCACTTGGCGGTCAGGGCCCGCAGCCGCAGGGCCACCCGGGAGCGCTGCTCCTCGTCGACCGAGCCGGCCGCGGCCGCCTCCAGCAGGGACTCCAGCCGGATCACCTCGGCCTCGACGTCCGGCGCGCCGTCCACGTCCCCGACCAGTTCGTCGAAGAGGTGGTCGGCGATGGCCGCCGGGGTCGGATAGTCGAAGGTGAGGGTGGAGGACAGCCGCAGACCGGTGTCGGCGCCGATCCGGTTGCGCAGCTCCAGCGCGGACAGCGAGTCCACACCGAGCTCGCCGAACCCGCGCTCCGGGTCCACCGACTCGGCGCCCGGGTGTCCGAGCACCCCGGCGACGTGGCCGCGCACGGTGTCCAGCAGCAGCTGCCGGCTCTCCGCCGCGGGGAGCGCCGCGAGCCGCTCGGGCAGCGAGACGAGCCGCGGCTCGCCGGCCGGGGCCGGCCCCGCCTGGGCGGTGCGGCGCGCCGGGGTCCGGGCGGCCAGCGCGCGGACCATCGGGGGCGCCTGCTCGGTCGGCCGGACGCTCATCGGCAGCAGCAGCGGCTGCTCCGAGCCCAGCGCCCGGTCGAAGAGCGCGAGCGCCCGGTCGACCGACAACGGCTCGATGCCGTCCCGGGAGAGCCGGCGCAGCTCCGCCTCGCCGAGCGAGCCGGCCATCCCGGAGCCGGTGTCCCACAGGCCCCAGCCGAGCGCGAGCCCGGGCAGGCCCGCCGAGCGCCGCCGGGCGGCCAGGGCGTCCAGGAAGGCGTTGGCCGCGGCGTAGTTGCCCTGCCCGGCGGCCCCGAGGGTGGCGGCGGCCGAGGAGAACAGGACGAACGCCCTGAGGTCCAGACCGGCGGTCAGCTCGTGCAGGTTCCAGGCCGCGTCCGCCTTGGGCCGCAGCACCGCGTCCAGGCGCTCGTCGGTGAGCGCCGTGACCAGGGCGTCGTCCAGGACGCCGGCTGCGTGCACCACGGCGGTGAGCGGGTGCTCGGCCGGGACGGCGTCGAGCAGTTCGGCCGTCGCCGCGCGGTCGGCGGCGTCGCAGGCGGCCACCGTCACGGTGGCGCCCAGCTCGGCCAGGTCCGCCGCCAGCTCCTCCGGCAGGACGCCGGTGCGGCTGGTCAGCAGCAGGTGCCGGACGCCGTGCTCGCGCACCAGGTGCCGGGCGAGCAGGCGGCCGAGACTGCCGGTGCCGCCGGTGATCAGCACGGTGCCCTCCGGGTCCAGCGCGACACCCTCCGCCACCGCGGTCTCGGCCAGCCTCGGGACGTACGCCCGACCGGCCCGCAGCGCCAGCTCCGGTTCGCCGGTGGCCACCGCCGCCGCCAGGGCGGCCTCGGAGGCGGGGTCCTCGTCGAGGTCGACCAGGACCAGCCGGTCCGGGTGCTCGACGGCCGCCGCCCGCACCAGGCCCCAGATCCCGGCCTGGGCGAGGTCCGGCGCGCCGTCCACGGCGACCGCGCCCCGGGTGACGACCACCAGCGGCGCACCGCCCTCGGCGAGGCCGTCGGCGAGGCGCTCCTGGAGGACCGCCAGGGCGCGGTGCCCGGCCTGAGCGGCGCGGGCCGGGGCGTCCGGGAGGTCGTCGACGGTGATGGTGACGGTGTCCGGCCCGGCGCCCGCACCGTCCGGGAGCTGCGCCGACGGCAGCTGCTCCCAGCGCAGTTCGTACAGGTCGCCGGAGGCCGGCGCGGCCGAGGCGGCGTTCAGCTGCTCGGCGGTCACCTGCCGGATGCGCAGCGCCGACACCTCGGCGACCGGTGCTCCGGCGCCGTCGAAGAGCCGGATGCCCAGCTGCTCGGTGCTCTGCGGGGTGAGCCGCAGCCGCAGGGCCGAGGCGCCCGCCGCGTACAGCGTCACGCCCTCCCAGGAGAACGGCAGGGTCATCACCGTCGGGTCCTGCCCGTCGAGCAGGTCGATGGCGTGCAGCGCGGAGTCCAGCAGCGCCGGGTGCAGACCGAAGCCGGCCGGCTCGGCCTCCTCGGGCAGGGCGAGTTCGGCGTAGACCTCCTCGCCCAGCCGCCAGGCGGCGCGCAGGCAGCGGAACAGCGGTCCGTAGCCGTAGCCCTGGTCGGCGAGGCGGTCGTAGCCGCCGTCGAGGTCGACGGGCACGGCGCCGGCCGGCGGCCACTCGGCGAGCGCGTCGGGCTCCGGCGCGTCCGACGCGGCCAGGACGCCGGTGGCGTGCCGGGACCAGGCGCCGCCGTCCTCGGTGCGGGCGTGCACGGTGACCGGGCGGCGCCCGGCGTCGTCGGCGGCGCCGGCGACCACCTGGAGCTGGATCCCGCCCTGGGCGGGCAGCACCAGCGGCCGTTCGATGGCCAGTTCCTCGACCAGGGCGGCGCCCACCCGGTCGCCCGCCTGGACCGCCAGCTCCACGAAGGCGCTGCCGGGCAGCAGCACCACGCCGGCGACGGCGTGGTCGGCCAGCCACGGGTGGGTGCTCAGCGAGAGGCGTCCGGTCAGCGCGACGGTGTCGCTCTCCGCCAGCCGCAGTTCGGCGCCCAGCAGCGGGTGCCCGGCCGCGGCCTGGCCGAATCCGGCCGCCTCGCGCGGCCCGGACGGGCCGTCGTCCAGCCAGAGCCGGCGGCGCTGGAAGGCGTACGTCGGCAGGTCGACGCGGCGCACCGCCGTACCGTCGTGCAGCCGCGCCCAGTCGATCGGGACGCCGCGCACCTGGAGCGCTCCCAGCGCGGTGGCCAGGGCGACCGGCTCGTCCTTGTCCCGGCGCAGCACGGGGACCAGCGCCGAGCGCTCGGGGTCGGCCAGGCAGTGGGTGCCCATGGTGGAGAGCACCGCGTCGGGGCCCAGCTCCACGAAGGTGCGGACCTGCTCGGCCTCCAGGGCGCGGATGCCGTCGGCGAAGCGGACGGCCTCGCGCACGTGGCGCACCCAGTACTCGGGCGAGGTCAGTTCCTCGGTGGTGGCCCGCTCGCCGGTGAGGGTGGAGACGATCGGCACCGTCGGCGCGGCGAACTCCAGGCCGCGCGCGACCTCGGCGAACTCCGCCAGCATCGGGTCCATCAGCGGCGAGTGGAACGCGTGACTGACCGGCAGGCGCTTGGTCCGGCGGTGGGTGAAGGCGGCCTCGACGGCGGCCACCGCCTCCTCCGTCCCGGACACCACGACGGCGTTCGGCCCGTTGACGGCGGCGATGCCGACGGCCTCCCCGAGGTGCGCCAGCACCTCCTCCTCGGCGGCGTCGACGGCCAGCATCACGCCGCCGGCGGGCAACGCCTGCATCAGCCGGCCCCGGGCCGCGACCAGCCGGGCGGCGTCCGGCAGGCTCAGCACGCCCGCGACGTGGGCGGCGGCCAGCTCTCCGATGGAGTGACCGGCCAGGAAGTCCGGCCGGATGCCCCAGGACTCCAGCAGCCGGAAGAGCGCGACCTCCAGGGCGAACAGGGCGGCCTGGGTGGTGGCGGTCCGGTTCAGCGGCTCGGCTTCGGTGCCGAAGACCAGGTCCTTGAGCCCCTCGTCGAAGTGGCCGCAGACCTCGTCGAAGGCCTGCCGGAACGCCTCGAACTCCCGGTACAACTCGCTTCCCATGCCGGGGCGTTGGGCGCCCTGGCCGGTGAAGAGGAAGGCCAGCTTGCCGGCCACCGGCTTGCCGCGCAGCACCCCGGGCGCCGTCTCACCGGACGCCAGCGCGGCCAGCGCGGCGGCGAGTTCGTCCCGGTCGCGGGCGACCAGCGCGGCCCGGTGGCCGAGTTCGGAGCGGCCGGTGGCCAGCGAGTAGGCGAGGTCGGCGATCGGCTCGTCCACCAGGGCGGTCAGCTTGGCCGCTTGGGCCGCGAGCGCCTCCGGGGTGGCTCCGGAGAGCAGGACGGGCAGCAGCGCGGGCTCGGTGCCGACGGGTGCGGCGGCCTCCTCGGTGACGGCCTCGATGATGGTGTGGGCGTTGGTGCCACTGATGCCGAAGGAGGAGACGGCGGCCCGGCGCGGACGCTCGACCTCGGGCCACTCCCGGGCCTCGGTCAGCAGCCGCACCTCGCCGGCCGTCCAGTCGACCTTGCCGGAGGGCTGGTCCACGTGCAGGGTCCTGGGCAGCACGCCGTGGCGCATCGCCTGGACCATCTTGATCACCCCGGCCACACCGGCGGCGGCCTGGGTGTGCCCGATGTTGGACTTGATCGAGCCCAGCCACAGCGGCCGGTCCGCCGAGTGCTCCTGGCCGTAGGTGGCCAGCAGCGCCTGCGCCTCGATCGGGTCACCCAGCGTGGTACCGGTGCCGTGCGCCTCCACCACGTCCACGTCCGCGGCCGACAGCCCCGCACTGGCCAGCGCCTGACGGATCACCCGCTGCTGCGAGGGCCCGTTGGGGGCAGTCAGCCCGTTGGACGCGCCGTCCTGGTTGACCGCGGAGCCGCGGATGACGGCCAGCACCTGATGCCCGTTGCGCTTGGCGTCCGACAGGCGCTCCAGCAGCAGCATGCCGGCGCCCTCGGAGAGGGTGGTGCCGTCCGCGCCGTCGGCGAAGGACTTCGCCCGGCCGTCGGCGGCGAGATTGCGCTGCCTGCTGAAGTCCACGAACGTGTCCACGGTGGACATCACGGTGACACCACCGGCCAGGGCGAGGGCGCACTCGCCGCCGCGCAGCGCCTGGGCGGCCAGGTGCAGGGCCACCAGCGAGGAGGAGCAGGCGGTGTCCACTGAGAGGGTCGGGCCCTCCAGGCCGAGGGTGTAGGCGACCCGGCCGGAGGCCACGCTGCCGAGGCTGCCGTTGCCCAGGTAGTCCCGCACGTCCTCCGGCGCGTTGCTGAGCCGGCTGCCGTAGTCGTGGTACATCACCCCGGCGAACACGCCGGTGGCGCTGCCCCGCACCGAGTGCGGGTCGATCCCGGCGCGCTCCAGCGCCTCCCAGGAGGTCTCCAGCAGCAGGCGCTGCTGCGGGTCCATCGCGATCGCCTCGCGCGGCGAGATCCCGAAGAAGTCCGGCTCGAAGTCGGCGGCGTCGTACAGGAATCCACCCTCGCGGGAGTACGTCCGGCCGGCCTTGCCCGGCTCCGGGTCGTACAGCCCCTCGATGTCCCAGCCGCGGTCCTCCGGGAACGCGGAGATGCCGTCGACGCCGTCCGCCAGCAGCTGCCACAGCTCCTCGGGGGTGCTGACCCCGCCGGGGAAGCGGCAGGCCATCGCCACGATCGCGATCGGCTCGTCACCGGCCGGCCGGGCGTCGTCGGCGGCGGCGGGGGCCTGGTCCGGCTCGTCGGCGCCGAACAGTTCGGTGCCCAGGTGGCCGACCAGGGCGGCCGGGTCCGGGTAGTCGAAGACCAGGGTGGCCGGCAGCCGCAGCCCGACCGCCTGGCCGAGCCGGTTGCGCAGCTCGACCGCGGTCAGCGAGTCGAAGCCCCACTCCCGGAAGGCCCGGCGCGGGTCGAGCACCATGTCCGAGTCGTGGCCGAGCACGGCGGCGACATGGGTGCGGACCAGCTCGAACAGGGCCGCGTCGCGCTCGGCCCGGCCGAGCGCGGCCAGCCGGTCCAGCGCGCTGCCCGGGGCCGAGGGCGCCGCGGCGGCGGTGCGCCGGGCGGCCGGGCGCAGCAGGCCGCGCAGCACCGGGGAGGAGGTGCCCGCCGAGCGCAGCGCGGGCAGGTCCAGGCCGATCGGCACCAGCAGTGCCCGGTCCCCCGCCAGCGCGAGGTCGAGCAGCGCCAGGCCCTCGTCGGTGGTGATCGGACGCACCCCGGAGCGGGCCATCCGCTCCACGTCCGCCTCGCTGAGGTGGGCGGTCATCCCGGTGCGCTGCTCCCAGAAGCCCCAGGCCAGCGAGAGGCCGGGCAGGCCGAGCGCGTGGCGGTGGGCGGCCAGGCCGTCCAGGAAGGCGTTGGCCGCGGCGTAGCCGGACTGGCCGGCGCCGTCCACGGTGCCGGCGGCCGAGGAGAACAGCACGAACGCCTTGAGGCCGAGGCCGGCGGTCAGCTCGTGCAGGTGCCAGGCCGCGTCCACCTTGGGGCGCAGCACGGCGTCCAGCCGCTCGTCGGTGAGCGTGGTGACCAGGCCGTCGTCCAGCGCGCCGGCCAGGTGCAGCACTGCGGTCAGCGGGCGGTCGGCGGGGACGTCGGCGAGCAGCGCGGCGAGCTGCTCGCGGTCGGAGGCGTCGCACTTGGCGACGGTGATCTCCGCGTCCAGGCCGGCGAAGTCGTCCTGGGCGACGCCGCTGCGCCCGGCCAGCAGCAGGTGGCGCACGCCGTGCTCGGCCACCAAGTGCCGGGCCACCAGCGCGCCGAGCACGCCGGTGCCGCCGGTGATCAGCACGGTGCCCTCGGCGTCGAGCGGGCTGCCGGTGCCCTGGGGCGCGCTCCGGGCCAGCCGGGGGACGTGCACCTTGCCGTCGCGGACGGCGAGTTGGGGCTCCGCCGAGGCGGCGGCCGCCGCCAGGGCCTGCTCCACGGTGGTGTCCCGGTCGGCGTCGACCAGGACGAACTGCTCGGGGTTCTCGCCCTGGGCGGCGCGGACCAGGCCCCAGACGGCGGCCGCGGCGAGGTCCTGGACGCCCTCGGCGCCCACCGCCACCGCTCCCCTGGTGAGCACCACCAGGCGGGAGGCGGCGGCCTGCTCGCTGTCCAGCCACTGCCGCAGGGTCTCCAGCACCTCGGCGCAGGCGGCCCGGGTGCCGGTGACCGGGTCCTCGTCCCGGCTCACCGGCAGGACCACGAACTCCGGTACGGTCGCGAGTCCGGCGAGGCCGCCCTCGCCGAGCACCGCGTGCGCGGGGACCGGGCCCCGCGCCTCGACGAGCGGCCAGTCGAGCCGGAACAGGGCGTCGGCGCGGCCGGCCGCGCCGAGCGCGGCGGGGTCGACCGCCCGGGTGGTCAGCGCGTCCACCGAGGCCACCGGGGCGCCGGTGGTGTCGGCGAGCTGGATGGTCAGGGCGTCGGTGCCGGTGATCCGCAGGCGCAGGGCCCTGGCTCCGGAGGCGTACAGCGAGACGCCGTTCCAGGCGAAGGGCAGCCGGGCCTGCTCCGGCTCCTGGTCGCCGCCGAGTCCGGCGGCGTGCAGGGCGGCGTCGAAGAGCGCCGGGTGCAGGGCGAACCGGCCTTCCTCGACCGGGAGTTCGACCTCGGCGAAGACCTCGTCGGCGCGCCGCCAGGCGGCCTTGAGGCCCTGGAAGGCGGGGCCGTAGTGGTAGCCCTGGGCGGCCAGCGCCTCGTACACGCCGTCCACTGGGAGGGCCTGGGCGCCGGCCGGGGGCCAGGCCGCCAGGTCGAAGCCGGCCTCGGCGGTGTCCGGCTCCAGCAGGCCGCTGGCGTGCCGGGTCCACTCGCCCTCGCCGCCCTCGGGGCGCGAGTGCACGGTCAGCGGGCGCCGGCCCGAGTCGTCCGACTCGCCGACGTGCAGCTGGAGTTGGACGGCGCCGCGCTCGGGCAGCAGCAGCGGCACCTCCATGGTCAGTTCGGCCACCCGGCCGCAGCCGACCTCGTCGCCGGCCTTGACGGCCAGTTCCACGAACGCGGTGCCCGGCAGCAGGACCGTGCCGCCCACCGCGTGGTCGGCGAGCCAGGGCGCGGTGGCGGTGGCGAGCCGGCCGGTGAAGAGCATGCCGCCGCCGTCGGCGACCGCGACCGAGGCGCCGAGCAGCGGGTGTCCGGCGGCGACCAGGCCGGCCGCCGTCACGTCGCCCACCGCCTGGGAGCCGCCGAGCCAGAACCGCTCGCGCTGGAAGGCGTAGGTGGGCAGGTCCACCTTGCGCATCGAGGTCCCGGCGAAGACCGCCGCCCAGTCGAGGGCGACGCCCTGGACGTGCGCCTCGGCCAGCGAGGTCAGGAAGCGCTCCGGGCCGCCCTCGTCGCGGCGCAGCGAGCCGATCCCGGCGATCTCGGCGTCCAGCGCCTCCGCCGTCTCCGCCACGCTGTTCAGCAGCACCGGGTGCGGGCTGCACTCGACGAAGACGCCGTAGCCGCTGTCGAGCAGCAGCCGGGTGGTGCCCTCGAAGAGCACGCTCTGGCGCAGGTTGGTGTACCAGTAGTCGGCGTCCAGGCCCGCGGTGTCGAACAGTGTGCCGGTCACCGTGGAGTAGAACGGCACCTCGGCGGAGCGCGGGCTCAGCCCGGCGAGCTCCTTGAGGAGCCGCTCGCGGATCGTCTCCACCTGGGCCGAGTGGGAGGCGTAGTCCACCGGCAGCCGCTTGGCCCGCACGCCGTCGGCGCGCAGCGCGACCTGCAGCTCGTCCAGCGCGTCGGGGTCGCCGGAGACGACCACCGAGGCCGCGCCGTTGACGGCGGCCACCGAGAGCCGCCCCTGGTACGCGGCGAGCCGCTCGTGGACCTGCCCGGCGGCCAGCGCGACCGACATCATGCCGCCGCGCGCGGACAGGTCGTCCGCGATGGCCAGGCTGCGCAGGGCCGCCACCTTGGCGCCGTCGGCCAGCGAGAGCGCCCCGGCCACGCAGGCGGCCGCGATCTCGCCCTGGGAGTGCCCGATGACGGCGGCCGGGCGCACCCCGTAGGAGCGCCACAGCTCGGCCAGCGACACCATGACCGCCCAGAGCGCGGGCTGCACCACGTCGACCCGCTCCAGCGAGCCGGCGTCGCGGATGACCTCCAGCAGGTCCCAGTCCGTGTGCGGGGCCAGCGCCTGGGCGCACTCGGCCATCCGGGCGGCGAACACCGGTGAGGAGTCCAGCAGTTCGGCCGCCATGCCGATCCACTGGGAGCCCTGGCCGGGGAAGACGAAGGCGATCCGGGACTCGTTCTGGCGCCCGCCGCGCACCACGCCGGCCGCGGCGCGTCCGGCGGCCAGCTCGGTGAGCCCGGCGGCCAGCGCGGCGCGGTCCGCGCCGATCACCACGGCGCGCTCGCCGAGCGCGGCGCGGGAGGTGGCGAGGGTCCAGGCGAGGTCGGGCAGCGGGGCGCTGTCCAGGTGGTCGAGCAGCCGCCGCGCCTGGCCGGCGAGACCCTGCTCCCCCTTGCCGGAGAGCACCAGCGGCAGCGGTCCGGCCACGTCAGCGGCCTGCGGCGACGCCTCGGGCTCGGGCACGCCCTCCAGGATCACGTGGGCGTTGGTGCCGCTGATGCCGAAGGAGGAGACGGCGGCGCGCCGGGGCTCGGCGCCCTTCGGCCAGTCCCTGGGCTCGGTGAGCAGTTCGACCGCGCCCTCGGTCCAGTCCACCTGCGGGGTGGGCTCGTTGACGTGCAGCGTCCTGGGCATCCGGCCGTGGCGCATGGCCATCACCAGCTTGATCACCCCGGCGACGCCGGCGGCGGCCTGGGTGTGGCCGATGTTCGACTTGATCGAGCCCAGCCACAGCGGCTCGCCGTCGGCGCGCTCCTGGCCGTAGGTCGCGAGCAGCGCCTGCGCCTCGATCGGGTCGCCGAGCGGGGTGCCGGTGCCGTGCGCCTCGACCAGGTGCACCTGGTCGGCGGTGAGCCTGGCGTTGGCCAGCGCCTGGCGGATCACCCGCTGCTGGGACGGCCCGTTGGGGGCGGTCAGGCCGTTGGAGGCGCCGTCCTGGTTGATCGCGCTGCCGCGGACCACGGCGAGCACCCGGTGGCCGTTGCGCTCGGCGTCCGACAGGCGCTCCAGCAGCACCATGCCGACGCCCTCGCCCCAGCCGGTGCCGTCCGCCGAGGCGGCGAAGGACTTGCAGCGGCCGTCCAGCGAGAGCCCGCGCTGGCGGCTGAAGTCCACGAAGGTGTCCGGGGTGGACATCACGGTGACGCCGCCGGCCAGCGCGTAGGCGCACTCGCCGGTGCGCAGCGCCTGGACCGCCAGGTGCAGCGCGACCAGCGAGGAGGAGCAGGCGGTGTCCACGGTGACGGCGGGCCCCTCCAGGCCCAGGGTGTAGGAGACCCGGCCCGAGGCGACGCTGCCCAGGTTGCCGTTGCCGAGGTAGCCCTCGACGCCCTCGGGGACCTCGGCCAGCCAGCTGCCGTAGTCGTGGTACATCACGCCGGCGAAGATGCCGGTGCGGCTGCCGCGCAGGGCGTGCGGGTCGATGTTGGCCCGCTCGAACGCCTCCCAGGAGACCTCCAGCAGCAGGCGCTGCTGGGGGTCCATCGCGATCGCCTCGCGCGGCGAGATGCCGAAGAACGCGGCGTCGAAGCGCGGCGCGTCGTAGAGGAAGGCGCCCTCGCGGACGTGGGTCTTGCCCGGGGCGTCCGGGTCCGGGTCGTACAGCCCCTCGACGTCCCAGTCGCGGTCGGCGGGGAAGTCCCCCACCGCGTCCACGCCCTGGTCGACCAGCTGCCACAGCTGCTCGGGCGAGCTGACGCCGCCGGGGTAGCGGCAGCTCATCGCCACGATCGCGATCGGCTCGTTCGCCGCGGCCTCGATCCGCGTGTTCTGCTGGCGCAGTCGTTCGTTCTCCAGCAACGACTCGCGCAGCGCCTCGACTATCTGCTCGACAGATGTATCCACGGTCGGTGTCGCTCCCTGATTACTTGGCGTCGCTACGGTCGAGCGCAGTGCGGATGAGGTCGGAGATGTCCATGTTCTTGATCGCCGAGGTGCGGTCGGCCTCGGGCTCGGCCGGCGCGGCGGCCGGGGCCGGGGCCGGGGCGGCCTCGGCGGGGGCGCCGGCGGAGAGCTTCAGCAGCTGCTCCAGCAGTCCGGCCTCGCGGAGCCTGGCCACCGGGATGCCGGCCAGCAGCTCGGCCACCCCGGCGTCGTCGGGCTCCTCGGCCGCGGCCTCGGCGCGCTGCGGCCGCAGCCTGTCCAGCAGGTACGCGGCGAGCGCCGCCGGGGTGGCGTAGTCGAAGATCATCGTGGACGGCAGGCGCAGCCCGCTGACCGCGTTGAGCTTGTTGCGCAGTTCCACCGCGGCGAGCGAGTCGAAGCCCAACTCGGTGAACGCGCGCCGGGGTTGGACGGACGACGGGCCGTCGTGCCCGAGGACGGCGGCCACCTGGGCGCGGACCGCCTCCAGCACCGCGTGCTCGTGGTCGGCGGCCGGCAGGGTGCCCAGCCGCTGGACGAGCGAGGCCGCGGCGCCGGCGGCGCCGGAGCCGGCGGCGGTGGCCGCGTCCCGGCGGACGGCGGGCCGCACCAGGGCGCGCAGCACGGCGGGGACGGACTCGCCGCGCTCGCGCAGCGCCGCCAGGTCCAGCCGGACCGGCACCAGGGTGGGGCGCCCGGCGCGCAGGGCGGCGTCGAACAGGGCCAGCCCCTCGGCCGGGTCCAGCGCGCCGATGCCGGAGCGCTCGATCCGCTCCCGTTCGGCCTCGTCGAGCTGGCCGCCCATCCCGCCGGCCCCCGCCCACAGGCCCCAGGCCAGCGCGGTGGCCGGCAGGCCGGCCGCGGCCCGCTGCTCGGCCAGTGCCTCCAGGAAGACGTTGGCGGCGGCGTAGTTGCCCTGCCCGGTGGCGTCCAGGGTGCCGGCCACCGAGGAGAACAGCACGAACCTGCCGATCTCCCGGTCGGCGGTCAGCTCGTGCAGGTGCCAGGCGCCGTCGACCTTGGGCCGCAGCACCGAGTCGATCCGCTCGGGGGTCAGCGAGCCGAACAGGGCGTCGTCCAGGACGCCCGCGGTGTGCACCACGCTGTGGACCGGGTGCTCGGCGAGCAGCGCGGCCAGCGCGGCCCGGTCGGCGACGTCACAGGCCACCACGGCGGCCTCTACGCCCAGTTCGGCCAGCTCGGCCCGCAGCTCCCGGGCCTCGGGGGCCTGGAGGCCGCGGCGTCCGGCCAGCACCAGGCTGCGCACGCCGTGCTCGGTGACCAGGTGCCGGGCCAGCAGCGCGCCCAGGCCACCGGTGCCGCCGGTGATCAGCACGGTGCCCCACTCGGGGTCGTCCCGCTCGGTCCGCGGCGGCTGGACCCTGGCCAGGCGGGGCACCAGGACACCGCCGTCGCGCAGCGCCAGCTCGCCCTCCCTGGAGTCGAGGGCGGCGGCCAGCAGCGGCAGGGTGAGGCCGCCGTCGGAGTCCACCAGGACGATCCGGCCCGGGTCCTCGGCCTGCGCCGCGCGGACCAGGCCGCGCACGGCGGCGTCCGCCAGGCCCTGACCGGTCAGCACCACCAGCGTCGCCTTGGCGTACCGCTCCTCGCGCAGCCACTCCTGGACGGGGCCGAGCGCGGCCCGCAGGGCGGCGCGCACGCCGTCCGGCACCGGCTCGCCGGCCGGCGTCGGGACCGGCAGCAGCAGGACGTCGGGGACGGCGTCGCCGAGCGCGGCCAGGTCCCGGTGGACGGGCAGGCCGAGGCCGAGACCGTCGGTGCCGAGCACCGCGAACCGCCGGTCGCCGACGCCCTGGGGGGCCAGGTCGGGGCGGGGGGTCAGCTCCACCGCGTACAGCGAGTCCTGCTGGGGGCCGAGCTGTCCGGCCGCCACCGGGCGGGTCACGAAGGAGGAGACCGTGGCGACCGGGGCCCCGGCGCCGTCGGCCAGCTCGATCCGGATGCCGTCGCCGGCCTGGCGGGTCAGCCGCACCCGGGCCGCCGAGGCGCCACCGGTGTGCAGTTCGACCCCGTTCCAGGCGAACGGGAGCAGCACCTTGCCGTCCGCCGGTGCGTCGCGTCCCTCGTCCAGCAGGGAGGTGGCGTGCAGCGCGGCGTCCAGCAGGGCGGGGTGCAGGCCGAAGCGGGCGGCGTCGGGTCGTTCGGCGGCGGGCAGTTCGAGCTCGGTGAAGACCTCCTCGCCGCGCCGCCAGGCCGCCTTGACGCCCTGGAAGACCGGGCCGTACTGGTAGCCCTCGGCGCGCATCCGCTCGTACAGGCCGGTGACGTCGACCTCGGTCGCGCCGGCCGGCGGCCACTGGGCGGACGGCTCGGGGCGGGCCTCGCCGCGCTCCGCGAGCAGGCCGGTGGCGTTGGTGGTCCAGGCGGCGTCCTCGGAGCCGGCCGGCCGGGAGAAGACCCGCACGGCTCCGCCGCGCGCGGCGACGACCTGGAGCTGGACGGCGCCCGACTCCGGCAGCAGCAGCGGTGCCTGGAGGGTGAGTTCCTCCAGGACGGGCAGGCCGAGCAGGTCGCCGGCCCGGATCGCCAGGTCGACCAGGACCGTTCCCGGCAGCAGGACGGTGCCGAGGACGGCGTGCTCGGCCAGCATCGGGTGGGTGGCGCGCGAGACCCGGCCGGTCAGCACCACCTCGTCGGAGGCGGCCAGCCGGATCTCGGCGCCGACCAGCGGGTGGTCGACCGGCGCCTGGCCGAGGCTGCCCGCGTCGCCCTTGGCGGCCGGGACGTCCAGCCAGAACCGCCGGTGGTGGAAGGCGTAGGTCGGCAGCTCGACCGGCCGGGGGGTGTAGTCGCCGTAGAGGGCGGGCCAGTCCAGGGCGGCGCCGCGGGTGTGGGCCAGCGCGAGGGCGCCCAGCAGCTCCGCGACCTCGGGCTTGCCCTTGCGGGCGACCGGGGCGAAGACCGCCGCCGCGTCCTCGGCCAGGCAGTCCGGGCCCATGGCGCTCAGCACCGAGTCCGGGCCCAGCTCCAGGAAGGTGGTGACGCCCTGCTCGGCCAGCGCGGCGACGGCGTCGGCGAAGCGCACGCTCTCCCGGACGTGCCGGACCCAGTACTCGGGGCTGCGCAGCTCGGCCGGGCTCGCCGGGCGGCCGGTCAGGGTGGAGACGATCGGGATGGCCGGTTCGGCGTAGTCCAGCTCGGCCAGCACGGCGCCGAACTCGGCCAGCATGCCGTCCATCCGGGGCGAGTGGAAGGCGTGCGAGACGGTCAGCCGCTTGGACCGCTCGAAGCGGGCCGCCAGCTCCAGCACCGCTTCGGTGTCGCCGGAGAGCACCACCGAGCGCGGTCCGTTGACCGCCGCGACGCTGACCCGCTCGTCCAGCAGCGGCAGCACCTCGGCCTCTCCCGCCCGGACCGCGACCATCGCGCCGCCCTCGGGCAGTGCCTGCATCAGCCGGCCCCGGGCGGCGACCGCCTTCGCCGCGTCCGCCAGTGACCAGACGCCGCTGACGTGGGCGGCGGCCAGCTCGCCGATGGAGTGGCCGGCCAGGAAGTCCGGGCGCAGGCCGAAGGACTCCAGCAGCCGGAAGAGCGCCACCTCGGTGGCGAACAGCGCGGCCTGGGTGTACGCGGTCCGGCTCAGCGGCTCGGCGACGGCGTCGAAGACCACCTCCTTGAGCCCGTCGTCGAAGTGGGCGGCGACGGCGTCGAAGTGCTCGGCGTAGACCGGGAAGGCGTCGTACAGCTCCCGTCCCATGCCGGGGCGCTGCGAGCCCTGGCCGGAGAAGAGGAAGGCCAGGGCGCCCTCGTCGACGGTGCCGGTGACCAGCCCGGGGGCGTCCGTACCGGCGCTCAGCGCGGCCAGCGCGGCGTCGAGTCCGGCGCGCTCGTCGGCCAGCACCACGGCGCGGTACGGGTGGTCGCCGCGGGTGGTGGCCAGGGCGAGGCCCAGGTCGGCGAGTTCCCGCTCGTCGACGGCGGCCAGCCGCTCGGCCTGGGCGGCCAGCGCCTCGGGGCTGCGGGCCGAGACGGGCAGCGCCACCAGGGTGGGCGGGGTGCCGGTGGCCGGCGTCTCCTCGACGGCCGGGGCCTGCTCCAGGATGACGTGGGCGTTGGTGCCGCTGATGCCGAAGGAGGAGACGGCGGCGCGGCGCGGGTGCTCGGCCTCGGGCCAGTCCCGGGACTCGGTGAGCAGTTCGACGGCGCCCGCCGTCCAGTCCACCTGGTCCGAGGGGGCGTCCACGTGCAGGGTCTTGGGCAGCACGCCGTGGCGCATCGCCTGGACCATCTTGATCACCCCGGCGACGCCGGCGGCGGCCTGGGTGTGCCCGATGTTGGACTTGATCGAGCCCAGCCACAGCGGCCGGTCCGCCGAGTGCTCCTGGCCGTAGGTGGCCAGCAGCGCCTGCGCCTCGATCGGGTCGCCCAGGGTCGTGCCGGTGCCGTGCGCCTCGACCACGTCGACCTCGGCGGCCGACAGTCCGGAGCTGGCCAGCGCCTGGCGGATCACCCGCTGCTGCGAGGGCCCGTTGGGGGCGGTCAGCCCGTTGGACGCGCCGTCCTGGTTGATCGCGCTGCCGCGCAGCACGGCGAGCACCCGGTGCCCGTTGCGCTCCGCGTCCGAGCGGCGCTCCAGCACCAGCATGCCGACGCCCTCGCCCCAGCCGGTGCCGTCGGCCGCGGCCGCGAAGGACTTGCAGCGCCCGTCGGCGGCCTGGCCCCGCTGGCGGCTGAAGTCGATGAAGGTGTCGGGGGTGGACATCACGGTGACGCCGCCGGCCAGGGCGAGGGTGCACTCGCCGCCGCGCAGCGCCTGCGCGGCCAGGTGCAGGGTGACCAGCGAGGAGGAGCAGGCGGTGTCGACGGTGACGGCCGGTCCTTCGAGCCCGAGCGCGTAGGCGACGCGGCCGGAGACCACGCTGCCGAGGGTGCCGTTGCCGAAGTAGGCGGCCACCTCCTCGGGGGCGTCGGTGAGCCAGCTGCCGTAGTCGTGGTACATCACACCGGCGAACACCCCGGTCGCGCTCCCGCGGACCGTCGCCGGGTCGATGCCCGCGCGCTCGAAGGCCTCCCAGGAGACCTCCAGCAGCAGGCGCTGCTGCGGGTCCATCGCGACCGCCTCGCGCGGGCTGATCCCGAAGAAGTCGGCGTCGAACTCGGCCGCCCGGTAGAGGAACCCGCCCTCGCGGGAGTAGGTCTTGCCGGGCGTGCCGGGCTCCGGGTCGAAGATCGCCTCGGTGTCCCAGCCGCGGTCGGTGGGAAAGTCCGCGATGGTGTCGACGCCGTCGGCGACCAGCCGCCACAGGTCCTCGGGCGACTCGACGCCGCCGGGGTAGCGGCAGCTCATCCCGACGATCACGATCGGGTCCTCGGCCGGGCCGGCGAGCGCCGCCACCGGAGCGGCCGGCGCCACGGGCTCGCCGCCGAACAGGGTGTCGCGGATGTGCTCGGCCAGCACCTTCGGCGCCGGGTAGTCGAAGACGAGGGTGGCCGGAAGCCGCAGCCCGGTCGCCGAGTTGAGGCGGTTGCGCAGCTCCACGGCGGCCAGCGAGTCGAAGCCGAGCTCGGTGAACGCCCGGGTCGGGCTGATCGCCGCCGCGCTGTCGTGCCGCAGCACGGCCGCCACCTCGGTGCGGACCAGCTCCAGCAGGGTGCGGTCCCGGTCGGCGGCGGGCAGCGCGCCCAGGGCGCCGGCGGCGGCCAGGTCGCGGGTGCCGCGGGCCGCCGACGCCCGGCGGTTGACCGGTCGCACCAGGCCGCTGAGCAGCGCCGGGATGCCGTCGGCGCGGCCGCGCACGGCGGCGGCGTCCACCTCGACGGGGACCACCCGGGCCGCGCCGGTGCGCACGGCGGCGTCGAACAGGCGCAGCGAGTGCGCCGCGTCCAGTCCGGGCACCCCGTAGCGGGCGATCCGGGCCAGCGTCGCCTCGTCGAGCGCGGCGCCCATGCCGGCCTCGCCGGTCCACAGGCCCCAGGCGAGGGCGGTGGCGGGCAGGCCCAGCGAGGCGCGGTGCTCGGCCAGCGCGTCCAGGAAGGCGTTGGCCGCCGCGTAGTTGCCCTGCCCGGCGCCGTCGAGGACGGCGGCGAGCGAGGAGAACAGCACGAAGGCCTTGAGGTCGAGCTCGGCGGTGAGTTCGTGGAGGTGGCAGGCTCCGTCCACCTTGGCCCGGAACACCTCCGCCAGCGCTTCTTCGGTGAGCGAGCCGATCACGCCGTCGCGCACCGTTCCGGCGGCGTGGATTACCGAGTCGACCGGGTGGGCGGCGAGCAGCGCGGCCACCGCGTCGCGGTCGCCGACGTCGCAGCCGACCACGGCCACCTCGGCGCCCGCCGCGACCAGTTCGGCCCGGAGCTCGGGCGCGGAGCCGCGGCGGCCGGCCAGCACCAGGCTGCGCACGCCGTGTTCGGCGACCAGGTGGCGGGCCAGCAGTCCGCCCAGGCCGCCGGTGCCGCCGGTGATCAGCACGGTGCCCCACTCGGGCGCCGGGTTCGCCGCCGAGGGCAGCACGGCCAGCCGCGGAGCGGTGAACTCGCCGTCCAGCAGCGAGAGTTCCGGCTCGCCGGTGGCGAGGGCGGCGGACAGCTCGGCCTCGGTGGGCAGGCCCGGGTGCTCGATCAGGACGAGGCGTCCGGGGTTCTCCGCCTGCGCCGAGCGCACCAGGCCGCGGACGGGCGCCTCGGCGAGCGCGGGCGAGACGACCACGACCAGGGTGGTGTCGGCGAAGCGGTCCTCGGCCAGCCAGGCCTGGAGCACCCCCAGCACCCGGGCGGTGGCGCCCCGGGCCGCGAGCGGAAGCTCCTCGGAGCCGGCCGCCGCGCGCAGCACCACGGCCCGCGGCAGCGGGTCGGCGAGGCCGGCGAGGCCGCCGTCCTCCAGCACCGCGATCCGCAGCGGCTCCGACTGGGCCGGCGGGCCCAGCGGCGACTGCCGTACGGCGTATAGGACTTCGTCGTCCGAGACCGGACGGGAGACCAGACCGCGCACGGTGGCCAGCGGCGCGCCGGTGGCGTCGGCGAAGTCGAGCGCGAGGGTGTCCTTGCCCGGGTGGGAGATCCGCACCCGCACCGAGGCGGCGCCCGCGGCGTGCAGCGACACCCCGGTCCAGGCGAACGGCACCAGCACCTCGGCGCGGGGCTCGGCGCCCAGGTCAGCGGCGTGCAGGGCGGCGTCCAGCAGCGCCGGGTGCAGGCCGAACTCGGCGGCGTCGGCCACGAGTTCGGCGGGCAGCTCGACCTCGGCGAAGACCTCGCCGCCCTGCCGCCAGGCGGCCCGCAGGCCCTGGAACGCCGGGCCGTAGCCGTAGCCCTGGGCCGCCAGCGCCTGGTAGACGCCGGCGAGGTCGATCGCCTCGGCGCCCTGCGGCGGCCAGCTGTCCAACGGGCGGGGCAGCGGCTCGGCCTCGGGGGCCAGCACACCCTCGGCGTGCTGGGTCCAGTGCCCGGCGTCCGCGCCGTCCGCCCGGGAGTGGATGGTCAGCCGGCGGCGGCCGGTCTCGTCGGGCTCGCCCACCGCGACCTGGATGCCCGCGCCGCCCTCGGCGGGCAGCACCAGTGGGGCGCCCAGGGTGAGTTCCTCGATCGCGCCGGCGCCCACGTGGTCGCCCGCGCGCACGGCCAGCTCGACGAAGGCGGTGCCGGGGAAGAGCACCCGCCCGGCGATGACGTGGTCGCCCAGCCAGGGCTGGGTCCGCAGCGAGAGGTGCCCGGTGAGCACCACCCCGTCCGCGCCGACGGCCACCACCGCGCTCAACAGCGGGTGTCCGGCGGGCAGTTGGCCGAGGTCGGCGAGGTCGGCGCGGGCCGAGCCCGGCTCCAGCCAGAACCGCTTGCGCTGGAAGGGGTAGTTCGGCAGCTCGACCGGGCGCCCGTTGCGGCCGGCGTGGAAGCGGGCCCAGTCCACCGGCACCCCGGCGCAGTAGGCCGCCGCCAGGGCCGCCAGGGCCTGCCGCGGCTCGGAGTGCTCGCGGCGCAGCAGCGGGGCGAAGACGGCCGGGGAGCCGTCCAGGCACTCCTGGCCCATGGCGCAGAGCACGCCGTCCGGGCCGATCTCCAGGAAGGTGTCGACCCCGGCGCCGGCCAGCCACTCCATCGCGCCGGCGAACCGCACCTGCGCGGCCACGTGCTCGACCCAGTACTCGGGCGTCGCCACCGCGGCGGTGCACAGCTCGCCGGTGACCGTGGAGACGATCGGGATCTTCGGCGCCGTGTACGTCAGGACCTTCGCGATCCGGCGGAACTCGGCGAGCATCGGCTCCATCAGCGGCGAGTGGAAGGCGTGGCTCACCCGCAGCCGCTTGGTCCGGTGCCCCGCCTCCGCCAGTTCCCCGGCGATCCGCAGCACCTGCGCCTCGTCGCCGGAGAGCACCACCGCGCGCGGGCCGTTGACCGCCGCGAGGCCGACCCGGTCGGTGAGCAGCGGCGCCACCTCGGCCTCGGTGGCCTGCACCGCGACCATCGCGCCGCCGGCCGGCAGGGCCTGCATCAGCCGGCCGCGCGCGGCCACCAGGATGGCGGCGTCCTCCAGGGTGAGGACCCCGGCCACGTGCGCGGCGGCCAGCTCGCCGATGGAGTGCCCGGCCAGGTAGTCGGGGCGCAGGCCCCAGCTCTCGGCAAGGCGGAACAGCGCGACCTCGACCGCGAACAGGGCCGGCTGGGCATACTCGGTGCGGTGCAGCAGCTCGGCCTCGGGCGAGCCCTCGGCGGCGAACAGCACCTCGGTGAGCGGCAGGTCCAGCTGGAGGTCCAGGTAGCCGCAGGCCCGCTCCAGGGCCTCGGCGAACACCGGGAAGGCGGCGAGGAGTTCGCGGCCCATCGCGAGCCGCTGGCTGCCCTGGCCGGTGAACAGGAAGGCGAGCTTGCCGGGGCCGGCGACGCCGGTCGCGGCGGTGCCGGCCGGGGCGGAGCCGGCCGGGGCGGAGCCGGCCGGGGCGGAGCCGGAGGCGATGGCGTCCAGGGCGGCGCGCAGCTCCGCACGGTCCCCGGCGACGATCGCGGCCCGGTCGGCCAGGCCGGCCCGGGTGGTGGCCAGCGCCCGGGAGAGGTCGGCGAGGCGGAGCTCGTCGCCCTCCAGCAGCGGGAGCAGGTCCGCGGCCCGGTCGCGCAGCGCCTGCTCGCCGCGCGCCGACAGCACGTACGGCAGCACGCCGGAGTCGGCCGGGTCGGCGGCGGGCTCCGCGGCGGGCGGCCGCTCGGCCTCGGCGTCGTGCTCCAGCAGGACGTGGGCGTTGGTGCCGCTGACGCCGAAAGAGGAGACGCCGGAGCGGCGCGGCGCCCCGGTCTCGGGCCACGGCCGGCCTTCGGCGAGCAGTTCGACCGCGCCGGCCGACCAGTTGACGTACGGGCTCGGGGCGTCGATGTGCAGGCTCTTCGGCAGGTAGCCGTGCCGCATGCTCAGCACCATCTTGATCACCCCGGCCACGCCGGCGGCGCCCTGGGTGTGGCCCAGGTTCGACTTGGCCGAGCCGAGCAGCAGCGGCGCGTCCTCGGGCCGGTCCTGCCCGTAGGTGGCGAGCAGCGCGGTGGCCTCGATCGGGTCGCCGAGCGTGGTGCCGGTGCCGTGCGCGTCGACGGCGTCCACCTCGTCGGCCCGCAGCCCGGCGTTGGCCAGGGCCTGGCGGATCACCCGCTGCTGGGAGGTGCCGCTGGGCGCGGTGAGCCCGTTGCTGGCGCCGTCCTGGTTGACGGCCGAGCCGCGCACCACGGCCAGCACCCGGTGGTTGTTGCGCCGGGCCTCGGAGAGCCGCTCCAGGACCACGACGCCGACGCCCTCGGCGAAGCCGGTGCCGTCCGCCGCGGCCGCGAAGGGCTTGCAGCGGCCGTCGGGGGCCAGGCCGCGCTGGCGGCTGAAGGCGGTGAAGACGCCGGGGCCGCCCATCACGGCGACGCCGCCGGCCAGCGCCAGCGAGGACTCGCCCGCGCGCAGCGACTGGCAGGCCAGGTGGATCGCGACCAGTGAGGCCGAGCAGGCGGTGTCCACGGTGACCGCGGGGCCCAGCGCGCCGAGCACGTAGGCCACCCGGCCGGAGATGACGCTGGGGGCGTTGCCGGTCAGCAGGTAGGCGTCGAGGCCGTCGGGGGCCTCGTGCAGCCGCGGGCCGTACTCCTGCACCTCGGCGCCGAAGAACATCCCGGCCTCGGTGCCGCGCAGCGCGAGCGGGTCGACCCCGGCGTGTTCCAGGGCCTGCCAGGCGGTTTCCAGGACCAGCCGCTGCTGGGGGTCCATGCCCAGCGCCTCGCGCGGGCTGATGCCGAAGAAGTCGGCGTCGAACTCGGTGGCGGTGTCGATGAACCCGCCGCGCCGGACGTAGCTGCTGCCGGGGGTCTCCGGGTCCTCGTCGAACAGCCGGTCGAGGTCCCAGCCGCGGTCCTCGGGGAAGTCGGAGAGCACCTCGCCGCCGTCGCGCAGGAGCTGCCAGAGCCGCTCCGGCGAGTCGACCCCGCCCGCGAACCGGCAGCCGATGCCGACGATCGCGATCGGCTCTCCCCCAGCCTGGCGGCCGGAAGGTGCCCCCATGCCCGCGCCGAGGTTGGCGGTCGGGGCCGGTTCGGGGGTGACGGCGCCGAGCGCCCCGGCGAGCAGCCGGTCGACCAGCGCGGCCGGGGTCGGGCACTCGTAGACCACGGTGACCGGCAGGTCGAGGCCGGTGGCCGCGACCAGGCGGGCCTGGAGGTCGACCGAGGCCAGTGAGTCGAAGCCGAGCTCGGTGAAGGCGAGCGCGGTGTCCAAGGTGTCGGCGGCCTCCGGGCGGGCGGCCTTCAGCGCCGCCACCGCCGTACGGCTCACGAGGTCGAGAACCAACCGCCGGTGCTCCGACGGCGCGGCATCGGCCAGCAGCCGGGCCAGTACTGAATCGGACCTGGACTCATTCATCCGCGCATCTCCACATTCGGCCAAGACCGTTTGGCAAAAGAACAGTTACGCGGGGACGGCAGCGCCCACCCGCGCCTCGTCCCCGTCATGCCGCGCCGTTCCCGGAGTCCGGGCCGGCTCAGACGGCACCGCCGGAGAGCGCGTGGCCCCGCCCGGCGGCAATCGCTTCGTCGTCGAACTTCCAGCGGATGTAGGACAGCGACCCCAGCAGTTCGCCGGACGTCACGGTGCGGGACTCGCCGGCCTCCACCACCCCGGCCAGCGGCAGCCGGCCGATGTCCGCCCAGCGCAGCCGCCCCTCCGCGTCCAGGTAGCTGCGGGTGCGCCCCTGGTTGTCGGGGTGCAGGCAGTAGGGGATGTCCAGGTACCCGCGCTGGAAGGCCAGCAGCATCGCCCGGCCGACGTCCGGGTCCAGGTTCAGCACCGCGGAGACCAGCGCCGCGGCCTCCGCGTAGGTCTGCGAGTCGCCGCCGTCGTCGGCGATCCGCCGGGTGCGGGCCGCGCGGGCGGCCGCGTGCTCCAGCGCGCCGACGTTCTCCGCCACCGTCGGGATCCGGACGGACTCGGCGACGGTCTTCACGATCAGCCGCTCCGAGCCGGTCGCGGCGGCCAGCTCGGCCGCGTCGCCGAGCAGGGCGAGCGCCCCGTGCGGCGTGGTGGGGTAGACCCCCATGTACGCGTAGATGACGACGTGCCAGTCGGTGTCCGGCAGCAGCTCGGCGCAGAGCCGGCGCAGCGCGAACACGGCCTCCACGTCCTGCTGTTGGTGCGTCTGCTGGGCGTAGCTGGCCGAGATCGAGCGCAGCCCGTGCTGGTGGAAGAACAGCGCTTCGAGCGCGCTGATCGCCACCAGCTGGCTGGGCGGGCAGAGTTGGCCGAGCATGCAGCCGCCGAAGGTCTCCAGGTGCGGGTCCCGCCCGATCTCGCGCAGCCGGGCGAAGAGGTCGCAGGAGCGCGACCAGTTCTCCACCGACTCGCGCAGCGGGATGCGCCCGTACGGGAGGCAGTAGGAGACCGGCCCGCCCTCCGAGGCGTCCAGCCCGACCCGCATCAGCGAGCGGAAGATGTCCAGCGGCGCGGCCGAGCCGTGCCGGACCTGCACCGGGAAGTCCGGGCCGTGGATGCCGTCCAGCACCCGCCGGGTGGTCTCCAGGTCATGGCTGACGATCGGGTAGCCGTTGAGCGATACGCCTTCCAGCAGGGCGAGTTCGGCGGACTCCAGGTCGTTCACCCGGGTGTAGCTGTCCAGGGTGACGGTGCCGACCGTACGGCCGGCGGCACCCTTGGTGGCCAGCAGTCCGGCCCGCATCAGCTCCGGGTCGCTCATCCCCATCCGGGGCTGCACCACGAGGTCGCCCGCCCGGTGCGCCCGGCGGACGAACGCGCCGAAGCCGTCGGCCCGGATGACCTCGCCGGAGCCGTGGAGCCCGCCGACCTCGCCCCCGCTCACGTCAGCACCCGCTGCGGGAGCGAGTCGAGCAGCCGCCGGAAGGAGGCGATGCCCTCCGCCCCGTCGTCGAAGACCGCGTCGTAGCCGGCCGCGACCAGCTCGGCCAGCTGCTCGGCGCTCTGGGCGCCGGCGATGCCGAGCTTGCCGCCGATCACGGCCGGGACGGCGCTCAGCTCGGCGCGCTCGCGCACCTTGCCGATCATCCGGATGCCGTCCTGGTAGCCGTGCCCGTTGACGCTGCTGACCACCAGCAGCGCCGGGCGCCGGGCCAGGCTCTCGCTCACCAGCAGGTCGGTGGGCACGCACGGGCCCAGGTTGACCACGTCGAACCCCAGCTCCTCCAGCAGCAGTTGGAGGAAGACCAGGTTCCAGGTGTGCGAGTCGGAGGTGCCGCCCGCGACGATCACCGTCGCGTCCCGCCTGACCACGGCGGGCGCGTTGCGCGCGGCCACCGCGGGCGGGTTCGGCGCGGCGGACCCGCTCTGCTCGGTGGGCAGCGACATCACAGCTCCCGGCCGAGCTGGTAGGAGCGGACGTGCTCGATCCGCGACACCGAGACCAGTTCCTCGCCGCGGACCACGATCTCGGTCGGCGCCGGGCGGCCGAGGAACATCAGCAGGCTGGCCGTCGGGCCGTAGGCGCCGGCGTTGGGGATGCTCACCACGTCCCCGGGGGCCAGCGCGGGCAGCTCGATGTCCCGGCCGAGCACGTCGCCCGGGGTGCAGAGCGGGCCGACCAGGCTGGCGATCTGCTCCAGCGGGATCCCGTCGTCCTCCAGGCGCACCGAGACCGGCATGATCCGGCCCAGCCCCGACATGCCGCCGAAGGTGTTGATCCCGCCGTCCAGGATCACGAAGCGTCGCCCGCGGCTCTCCTTGAGGTTGACCACGCCGACCATCAGGGTGCCGCTGTCGCCGATCAGGTAGCGCCCGGACTCGACGGCGAACTTCACCTCGCCGGTGCGCCAGCCGGGGAACCACTCGTCGAGCGCACCCGCCATCGCCTCCCGCAGGTTGCCGTACACCGGCCGCTCGCCGCGGACCGCGTACGGCACCGAGAAGCCGCCGCCGATGTCGACGAAGCGGAAGCGAGTGCCCAGCTCCTCCTGCACCCGGGCGGCCACCTCGATGGTGTGCCGGAACTCCCCGATCAGACTGTCCTCGTCCTTGGCGTTGCTGAGCGGGAAGAAGTGCGCGCCCGCCACGTCGGTGCCCGGCACGTCGAAGAGCTGCTCGCGCAGCTCCGGCAGCGTCTCGCTGTCGAAGCCGAACTGGGAGGGCACCCCGGTCATCCGGATGCTCGACGTGGCGCTGGCGCTGGCGCTGTTGACCCGCAGCAGGCAGGTGGCGACCACGCCGAGCCGACTGGCGACCGCGCCGACGTTGCGCAGGTCGCCCAGCGACTCGACGGAGAAGAGCCGCACCCCGGCGCCCAGCGCCTCGGTCAGCTCCTCCTCGGTCTTTCCGGGGCCGGTGTAGAGGATCTCGGCGCCCTCGAAGCCCGCGCTCAGGACCGCGGCGAGCTCACCGGTGGAGCTGATCTCCGCCCGGCAGCGCCGGCCCTCGCCGGCGCGCATCTCGCGCAGCAGCTCGGGGTGCGGGTTCGCCTTCGCCGCGTAGAAGAGCTCGACCCCTTCGGGCAGCGCGGCGAACAGGTCGCGTCGGGCGGCCGCGATCCGGTCCAGGTCGTAGACGTACGACGGAGTTCCGAAGCGCTTGGCGAGCTCGGCGTAGCCAGTCACGGGGTGGCCCCTTCGAAGAGTTCGGCGAGTTTCCGGCGGTCGTGCTTGCCGTGCAGCGTGAGCGGCAGCTCCTCGACCACCCGGCACAGGCCCGGCACCTTGGCCGGCTCCAGGCGCAGTGACAGCTCCCGCAGCACGGTGTGCGGCGCCAGGTCGCCCACCACGCAGACCGCGAGGTCGCGGCCCTCGGTCGGCGGCAGCGTCGCGGCGGCCTGGACACCGGGGATGTCCATCGCGGCGGCCTCGATCTCGATCGTGCTCATCCGCACGCCCTTGCGCTTGAACATGTCGTCCCGGCGGCCCTCGTAGTAGAGGAAGCCGTCCTCGTCCACGCTGCCGAAGTCGCCGGTGTGCAGGCGTCGTCGCCCGCTGACCGGGTCGGCGCGGAAGGCCTTGGCGGTGAGCTCGGGCGCCCGCCAGTAGCCGGGCATCACGTGCGGGCCCTCGACGACGATCTCGCCGGCCGCGCCGGTGGGCACCTCGGTGCCGTCCTCGTCGAGGATCAGCACCCTGGTGCCCGGCAGCGGGCGGCCCACCGAGGTGGGCTTGCTGTCCTCGAACTCGGGCGGCAGCACCGAGATCCGCTTGCACTCGGTCTGGCCGAACTGGCGGATCACCTCGGCGCCGGGGAAGGCCGTGCGCAGCGCGTCCACGGTGGTCTTGGGCAGCGCGGCACCGGTGTTGGTGAACATCCGGACCTTCGACTCGCCGCCCGGGTCGCGCTCGGCGAGGGAGCAGATCATCGCCGCCAGCGAGGGCACGATCGGCACCACGGTCGCGCCGCTCTCGCGGATGCGCCGCAGCAGCACCAGGTCCGAGTCGGTGTCGGCCAGGACCAGCTCCGAGCGGCCGAGCGCGGCGAGCAGGATCTTGTAGAGCCCGTAGTCCCAGGAGATGGGGAAGCGGCAGAACACCACGTCGTCGGGGCGGTAGCCGAGTTCCTCGTTGATCGCCCGGGAGGCGAAGACCATCTGGCGGTGCGGGCAGATCACGCCCTTGGGGGCGGCGGTGCTCCCCGAGGTGTAGACCAGGACGGCGACCGCGTCGGCGTCGACCTCCTGGGCCGGGCCCCGGGCGCCGCTCTCGCGCAGCGCCGTCACCTCGGGCCACGCCTCGTCGAAGCCCAGCACCTCGACCGGGGTGAGGGCGGCGATCCGCTCCACCGCGGCGTCGGCGACGATCACCAGCCGGGGTTCGGCGTTGCCGAGCACCGAGCGCAGGTGGTAGTCCTTCATGCCCGGGTTCAGCGGCACCAGGACCGCGCCGCGCCGGGCCGTGCCGTAGAACAGCGCCACCAGTGCCCGGTTGCTGGGCAGTTGGACCAGCACCCGGTCGCCGGGGCGGACCCCGAGCGACTCCAGCCAGGCGTCGACCGCGTGGCTGTGCTCGACGAGCTCCCGGTAGGTCCACCGGCCGTCCCGGTCGCTGACCGCGACGGCACCGGGGGCGGCGTCCGCCGTCGCCTCGTCGAGCACCCCGTGCACCAGCACGGCCGGCTCGGCCTGCGGTATCGCGTCACCACTCACGGCGTGTGTCCGTCCTCTCCATTGTGAGCCTCACTCGGATGTCGTCGCGGCCTGGAGTGCGAGCTGCTTGCGGTCGATCTTCCGGTTCGAGTTCAGCGGGAACTCGGCCAGGTGCCGGTAGCGCTTGGGGACGATCGCCACCGGCAGCGTCCTGCGCAGTTCGCGGGCGAGTCGGGCCGGCGCCACGACCTCGCCGGTGTAGAAGACCGCCAGTTCCACCGAGCCCTGGACGGGCACCGCGACGGTGACGGCGTCCTGCACGCCGGGGCACTCGCGCACCGCGGCGTCCACCTCGGCCAGTTCCACCCGGACGCCGAGCACCTGGACCTGGGCGTCACCCCGGCCGAGGTACAGCAGTTCGCCGCCCTCCGCCCGGCGCACCCGGTCCCCGGTGCGGTAGAAGCGCAGGCCGTCGCGGTCGAAGAAGCGGCCCGCGTCGTCGCCGGAGTCAAGGTATCCGGCGGTCGACTGCGGCCCGGCAATGCACAGTTCGCCCTCGTCCTCGCGCTCCTCGCCGTCGGCGCCGAGCAGCAGGTGGCGGTGTCCGCCGTGCACCGAGCCGATCGGCACCATGCCGTTGAGCGCGTCCTCGCCCGCCCAGCGGTGGACGGCGACGGTGATGGTCAGCTCGGTCGGCCCGTACAGGTTCTCCAGCGTCGAGTCCGGCGCCGCCGCCAGCCAGTCGCCCGCGTCCTGGCAGCTCAGCGCCTCTCCGGCGAAGAAGCTCCAGCGCAGCGAGGGCATGGTGGCGGGCCCGAGGCCGCCCATCCGCCGCACCAGCGCGATCGCGCTGGGGGTGGAGAACCAGACGGTCAGGCCGTTGTCGGCGATGAACCGCGGCATGTCCCGGTAGGCCTGCGGCGGGGCGACGACCAGCGTGCCGCCGGCGCCCCAGGCGCAGAACAGGTCGAACATCGCGCAGTCGAAGTTGAGGTCGAAGTTCTGCGAGAACACGTCCTCGGGACCGAAGTCGTACCGCTCGTCGAGCAGCCCGAAGTAGTGGTGGGTGTTGGCGTGGGTGACCGGGACGCCCTTGGGGCGGCCGGTCGAGCCCGAGGTGAACAGGACGTACGCGGTGTCCTCGCCACGCACCGGCACCGGCTCGGACAGCGCGCTGCCCTCCGCCGGCACCACGGCCGGCTGCGGCTGGCCGCCCGGGGCGAACAGCACCGGTACGTCGACGCCCTCCTCCCACAGCCCGGTCAGCGCCGGCAGCGCGTCGTCGTCGGCGATGATCGCCCCGACTCCGCTCGCCTCGATCATCTGCCGGGTGCGGGCGGCCGGGAAGGCCGGCTGGAGCGGGACCATGGTGATCCCGGTGTAGAGGCCGGCCAGGATCGACGCGTACGCCGAGGGGCCCTTGCCCGCCAGCACGCCGATCGCCGCAGGCCGCGACGGCAGGCGGGCCAGCAGCGACCCGGCCAGCAGCAGCGCGCGCTCGTGCAGCTCCTGGTAGGTCAGGCTGGTCCCGCCCGCCCGCACCGCCGGGCGGTCCGCCGACTTGGCGAGTCCGCGCAGGAAGCGCCCGGCCAGCGCGAGGTCCACGGTGTCATCCATCGTGGTGGCCTTTCGTGTCTTCGTCCCGTCAGGCCTGGACGCCGGGCAGCAGGCTCTCGACGGTCTTCCAGAGCACGGCGGGGGTCTCGAAGGTCTCCAGGGTCAGCGCGTCGTCCAGGAAGCGGATGTCGTAGGCGGCCTCCAGCCGGCCCAGCAGTTCGACGGTGCCGAGCGAGTCCAGGCCCAGCTCACGCAGCGGGGTGTCGTCCGTCAGCCGCTCGCCCGGGGGGAGGAAGGGCAGGAAGCCGCGCAGGGTCTCTTCGAACTTCTCGTCCCACATGGTGACTCCATCAGTGTCGTTGTTCGTCGGGTGTGCTCAGGTGGCGCCGGCGCGCTCCGGCGCTCAGCGGGCGGCGGGCCGGCGCCTGGGGGTCATCGCCAGCCGCGGGTTGGCCGGCAGGACCTCGAAGTTCCCGGTGGTGCACGAGACCCGGCCGAACAGGCTGTCCGGGCCGGCGACGCAGACCCGCTCGATGCCGAAGCCCTTGAGCCCGGCCAGCGCGTCCGGCCAGCGCAGCGGACGCGTGACGCTGTCCAGCAGCATGGTGCGCACCTGCTCGGCCGTGGTCAGCAGCGTGCCGTCCTGGTCGGCCACCACCGGCAGCTTCGGGTCGGTGAAGCCGAAGGTGGGCAGCACCTCCCGCTCGATCTCCTCCCGCAGCCCGCCGAAGGCGCCCGAGTGCAGCGGCGGCCGCATGGTGTAGAGCGGCATCCCGCCGATGGCGCGCAGCCGCTGCTGCGTCCACTCCACCCGGGACTCGCGCAGCGAGAGCATGTAGAAGCCCTCGTCGATGTAGCAGGAGATGTCGTGCCACTCGCCCTGCTCGTCCAGCTCCGCGAGGATCTCGCTCAGCTTCTCCTCGGGCGTGCGGACGAAGGAGAGCACCACGACGTCGGTGTGCTCCCGGGCGAAGTACCCGTCCATGCGGCGGGCGAGTTCGGCGGTCATCCGCACGGCCTCGGCGACCGGGAGCGCCTGGGAGAAGGCCACCGCCGCCTTCTCGCCGAAGCTGGCGCCGAGGACGGCCTCGGCCTCGACGCCGAGGACGGCCCGCGCCCATTCGGCGCTGGCCAGGCAGTTGACCAGGAAGGCCACCTGGGCGGCCTCGGAGTAGTCGCCGTCGGCCTCGCGGAAGGCGTCGACCAGGGAGTAGCCGAGGACCTCGTCGGCGACCGAGACCAGCTCCCGGGCGAAGCGGTTGGCCACCATGAAGCGGCCGACGTCGCCGAAGGAGGCCGGGCCCATGCCGGGGAAGACCATCGCGGTCCGCTTCGTCACGACCGGGCCTCCCCCGCCGGGCGCACCAGCTCGGCCGGCTGCTCGGCCAGTTCGTCCAGGAAGCCGGTCATCACCTCGGTGAAGCGCTCCGACTCCTCCAGGTGCGGGCAGTGGCTGGAGTTCTCGAAGACCTCCCAGCGCACGGTGGGGATGCGGTCGAAGTAGGGCTGCATCGTCACCGGGGTGGCCTCGTCGTACTTGCCGCTGATCAGCAGCGTCGGCGTCCGGATCAGGTCCAGTTCGTCGATGATCGACCAGTCCTTGAGGGTTCCGATCACATGGAACTCGTTGGGCCCGTTCATCGTGTAGTACACGGTCGGGTCGTTGTAGATCTCCATGAAGGAGGAGAGGAAGTCCCTCGGCCAGGGCAGGATCCGGCACACGTGACGGTCGTAGAAGACCCGCATGGCGGCCAGGTACTCGGGCGACTCGAAGGTCTCCGCGGCCTCGTGGCGCAGCAGGGTCTCCTGCACGTCCGGCGGCAGCTGGGCGCGCAGCACGGCCATCTCGCTGAGCCACAGCGGGTAGGAGGCGGGCGAGTTGGCCACCACCAGGCCGCGCAGTCCGGCCGGCCGGGTCATCGCGTGCTTGGCGGCGAGCAGGCCGCCCCAGGACTGGCCGAACAGCACGTAGTTGTCGGCGATGCCCAACTGCTCCAGCAGGTTGGACAGTTCGGCGGCGAAGAGGTCGACCTTCCAGAAGTCGGGGCCCTTGTTGGGCAGGTGGGTCGAACCACCGTTGCCGATCTGGTCGTAGTGCACCACCGGCCAGCCGCGCTCGGCGAGCTCGGTCAGCTGAAGGAGGTAGTCGTGGGTGCTGCCGGGGCCGCCGTGCACCACCACGACGGCGGGCTTGTCCGCGGTGGGATCGCCGGTGACCCGGTACCAGGTCCGGTACTCCCCGAACGGGACGGTTCCCTTAGCGCTGGGCTCCAGGGGCACGGTAACCACCTTTGTCGACAGACGTGTTCGGGGCGAACGGAATCGTGATCCGGCCCCGACGCTAACGCGCGGCGACGGCCCGACTGGACCCCTAGCGGCCCCTAGGTCGGACCCCGGGTCGGGTAGGGGTGAACGGGCGGCGGCGCAGGCCACACCGGTAGGGGGCGGCAGGGGGTGTGGCGCGGTGATGGCGCCGCCTAACGTGCGAGCAGCGTTCGAATGAGTTCGTTCGAGTCAGTTCGAGAGGGCACCATGACCCAGACTGCCGACCAGGACCGTACGGCCACCCAGCCGCCGGCCTTCCCGATGCCGCGTTCCTGCCCCTTCACCCCGCCGGCGCAGTACGCCGAGCTCCGCGAGAATGAGCCGGTCGCCCGCGCGGTCCTCAAGGTCAACGGCAAGCCCACCTGGCTGGTCAGCACCTACGAGGGCCTGAAGAAGGTGCTCGGCGACTCCCGGGTGAGCGCCAACCTCAAGCTGCCCGGCTACCCGCTCCAGGTGCCGGTGCCCGAGGAGATGCTCCAGGCCGTCCCGCTCACCTTCCTCTCCATGGACCAGCCCGAGCACACCGTTCAGCGCCGCCTGCTGGCCCCGGAGTTCACCCTGCGCCAGATGCGCGCGCTGCGGCCGCGGATCCAGCAGATCGTGGACGCCCAGATCGACACGATGCTGGCCAAGGGCGGCCCGCAGGACCTGGTGGCCGCACTCGCCCTGCCGGTGCCCTCGCTGGTGATCTGCGAGCTGCTCGGCGTCCCCTACGAGGACCACCCGCGCTTCGAGCACTGGGCCGGCCAGATCATGAACCAGGACATCAGCGACGCGGAGCGCGGCCTGGCCCACTACGAACTCGACCAGTACGTCGACCAGTTGGTCACCATCAAGGAGACCACGCCGGGCGACGACATGATCAGCCGGCTGATCGCGGCCAACCGTGCCGAGCCCTCGGTCGAGCACTCCGACATCGTGAGCATGGCCCGGCTCATGCTGGTCACCGGCCACGAGACCACCGCCAACATGATCGCGCTGGGCACCCTGGCCCTGCTGGAGCACCCCGAGCAGCTGGACGCGGTCAAGGCCGACGCCGGCCTGCTGCCCCAGGCCGTCGAGGAGCTGCTGCGCTTCTTCAGCATCTCCGACGCCGGCACCGCCCGGGTCGCGCTGGAGGACATCGAGGTCGAGGGCGTGGTGATCAAGGCCGGCGAGGGCATCCTGCCGCTCAACAACTCCGCCAACCACGACGAGAGCGTCTTCCCCGACGCCGACACCCTCGACATCCGGCGCGAGGCCCGCAGCCACCTCGCCTTCGGGTTCGGCATCCACCAGTGCATCGGCCAGAACCTCGCCCGGATCGAGCTGGAGATCGTCTACGAGACCCTGTTCCGGCGCATCCCCGGCCTCAAGCTGGAGGTCCCGATGGCGGAGCTCAAGTTCAAGGACGACGCCATCGTGTACGGCATGTACGAACTGCCCGTCACCTGGTGACCCGCCCGGATCGACCCGACCAGTCTCGAACCCGACTCCGAGAGGGCACCATGACCACGCAGGACCGCCCGGCCGCCGACCTGCCGGGCTTCCCGATGACCCGCGCCTGTCCGTTCAGCCCGCCGGAGCAGTACGCCAAGCTCCGCGAGACCGAGCCGCTCTCCCAGGCGGTCCTCAAGGTCACCGGCAAGCCCGCCTGGCTGGTGACCACGCACGAGCACGTCAAGAGCGTGCTCGGCGACTCCCGGGTGAGCTCCAACCTGAAGCTGCCCGGCTACCCGCACCAGTTCCACATCCCCGAGGAGATGCTGCGTGAGGTCCGCCTCATGCTGCTCTCGATGGACCCGCCGGAGCACACCTCCCAGCGCCGCTACCTGATCCCCGAGTTCACCGCCCGGCGGATGCGCGCGCTGCGCCCCCGGATCCAGGAGATCGTGGACAACCGGATCGACGCGATGCTCGCGGCCGGCGGGCCGGTCGACCTGGTGTCGGCGCTCTCGCTGGCGGTGCCCTCGCTGGTGATCTGCGAGCTGCTCGGTGTGCCGTACGAGGACCACCCGCAGTTCGAGGAGTGGTCGGCGCTGATGATGAACCACGACATCAGCCCGGAGGAGTACGGCGCCGCGGTCATGGGCCTGGACATGTACCTGGACAAGCTGGTCTCCGCCAAGACGGCCGAGCCCGGCGACGACCTGATCAGCCGGTTCATCGAGAAGAACCGCGAAGAGCCGATCGCCGACCACACCGACATCGTCACCATGGCCCGGCTGATGCTCGTCGGCGGCCACGAGACCACCGCCAACATGATCTCGCTCGGCGTGCTCGGCCTGCTGGAGCACCCCGAGCAGCTCGACGCCGTCAAGGCGGACCCGGAGCTGCTGCCCGGCGCGGTGGAGGAGCTGCTGCGCTTCTTCAGCATCTCCGACTCCGGCACCGCCCGGGTCGCGCTGGAGGACATCGAGATCGACGGCACCGTCATCAAGGCGGGCGAGGGCATCCTGTCGCTCAACAACTCCGCCAACCACGACGAGAGCGTCTTCCCCGAACCGGACACCCTGGACATCCGCCGCGAGGAGGCCCGCAGCCACCTCGCGTTCGGCTACGGCATCCACCAGTGCATCGGGCAGAACCTCGCCCGGATCGAGCTGGAGATCGTCTACGGCACCCTGTTCCGGCGCATCCCCGGCCTCAAGCTGGCCGTCCCGATGTCCGAGCTCAGGTTCAAGGACGAGGCGCTGGTCTACGGCGTCCACGAACTGCCCGTCACCTGGTGACCGTCGGGGGTCTGTCCCGCCGGACAGGCCCCGGCCGCCCGGAGTCCACCCCACAGAGCGAGGAACCACCATCATGCGCGTCAGCATCGACCCCGACCGGTGCGTATCGGCCGGCCAGTGCGTCATGCTCGCCCCCGACGTCTTCGACCAGGACGAGGACGGCATCGTGACCCTGCTCGACGAGGAGCCGCCCGCGGAACTGCACGCGGTGGTCCGCCAGACCGCCTCGCTGTGCCCGGTGCGCCTCATCCAGCTCTCCGAGTAGCCGACGCACTCCCCCGCCCGTCGCCCCGCCGGACGCCCACCCGTCCGGCGGGGCGCGGCGCGCCCACGGGCGGCGGGCCCGGTGTCAGGGCGTCTGGACGGGGGCGCCCAGCCGGTAGTCGTGGGCGGTGAACGCGGCGGCGACGGCGAAGCGGTCCGCCCGCACGAGCGTCTGCCGCCACTCGACCGGACGGCCCTCCGTGTCGTGGCCCAGCCGGTCGATCGCCAGCAGCGCGGTGGTCTCGGGGCAGTCCAGCAGGATGCGCTCGCCCCGGCCGGGGACCACGGCGCGGATCCGCTCCCAGCCGCCGCCGATCCGGCTGCCGCAGTGGCGTTCCAGCTCGTCGTAGAGCGAGGTGTGGGTGAAGTCGACGTCCAGCAGCGGGCCGGCCACGTCCGCGGGCAGCCAGATCCGGTCCACCGCCAGCGGTTCCTCGTCCGCCAGCCGGACGCGCTCCAGGTAGACCAGCGGGGTGGACTCCTCCAGGCCCAGCCGGGCGGCGATGACGCCGTCGGCGCGCCGGTCGAGCGCGCGCACCACGCTGCGCTGGACGGCGCCGACCTCCTCGACCGCGCGGAACAGGCTGTACGCCTCACCCACGTCCTGCTCCAGCGGGCGGCTCGCGGTGAACCGCGAGACCCTGCCGCGCTGGGCGGTGACAAGGCCCTCCTCGCGCAGCTTGCGCAGGGCCTCGCGGACGGTGTGCCGGCTGACCTGGTACTCGGCGACGAGGTCGAACTCGCCGGGGAAGACGTCGCGGAACTCCCCCTCGTCGAGCCGGCGCAGCAGGTCGGCGCGCAGCTGCGCCCAGAGCGGGCTGCCCGAGGATCGGGTGAGGGGCCTGCGGCCCGGCTCGGAGGTCACGGCGCCGTCCTGGGGGTCAGGGGTCGGGTGGGTGGTGCGGGACACCTGATGAATGGTGGTACGTCCGGGGGGCCGGGGCAAAATCGGACGCCCGCCCGGTCCGGCGGGCGTCCGACGGGTGGTGGCCTCGGCGCCGGCGGCGTCCTTCAGAGGAGGACGCCGATCAGCATGAAGGCGGCCACCGCGAGCAGCAGCACCGCGAAGGTCCGTTGCAGGGCCGCGCCGGACAGCTTGCCCGCCAGCCGCTTGCCGTCCCAGGCGCCGAGGACGGCGGCTCCCACGAACGGCAGGAAGACCGCCGGGTCGAGGGAGACGCCCGAGACGGTGAACCGGGTGGCGAGGGAGACCACCGAGTTGATCACGATGACCACCAGGCTGGTGCCGACGGCCGTGCGCATCGGCAGCCGGAGCACCGACACCAGCGCGGGCACCGCGAGGAAGCCTCCGCCGACCCCCAGCAGCCCGGTCACCGCCCCCAGGCCCGCTCCGGCGGCGACGGTGCCCAGCGGCCCGCCCCGGCCGGGCACCTTCCCGGGCGCCTCCCCGGCGGCCTCCCCGGGCGCCTCTCCGGGCGGCTCCCCGACGGCCTCCTCGGCCCGAGCCGGCCGCGAGGACCGGGTGCCGCGCAGCATCACCGCGGCGGCCAGCGCCGCCAGCGCGGCGAACGCGCAGGTCAGCACCGACTGCGGGACGCGGTGGGCGAGCACGGACCCGCCGATGGCGGGGAGCACCCCGGCCGCGGCGAACAGGGCGCCGGTCCGCCACCGGACGGTGCCGGTGCCGGTGTGGCGGGCGAGCGCGGTGGCGGAGGTGACGGTGACGATGACCAGGCTGGTCGTCCCGGCCTCGGCGGTCGGCAGGCCCAGCAGGTACACCAGGGCCGGAACGGCCAGCACTCCCCCGCCCCCGCCCAGCGCGCCGAGGGCCACGCCGACCGCGGCTCCGCAGAGCAGAGCGGCGATCAGGACGCTCACGCCGTGACGCCGTCCGGGCCCTGGTCGGCGGGCTGGACGACCTCACCGTTCCAGGCGGCGAAGCCGCCGCGCAGGTCGACGGCCTCGAAGCCGCGGGCCCGCAGCACCGACGCGGCCACCGAGGAGCGGTTGCCGCCCGCGCAGATCACGGTCAGCGGCCGATCGGTCGGCAACTCACCCAGGCGGGCGAGGAGTTCGGGCAGCGGTATGAGCCGGGCGCCGGGGAGGGTGCCCAACTCCCTCACC
The DNA here is from genome assembly GCF_042789895.1 of Kitasatospora sp. NPDC056783. Taxonomy (NCBI): domain Bacteria; kingdom Bacillati; phylum Actinomycetota; class Actinomycetes; order Kitasatosporales; family Streptomycetaceae; genus Kitasatospora; species Kitasatospora sp. NPDC056783. The sequence continues at coordinate 4,752 of NZ_JBHUAF010000027.1, read as the reverse complement.
TCTCCCGGAAGACGGACGTCCAGCAGCTCGAAGCCCGGCTCGGCCGAGGCGAGTCGCTCGTCGAGCCGGTCGGCGTCCACTCGCCCGGCGGCGGTCAGGTGCGCGGCGTCGACCGCCTCCACCGGGGCGTCCAGGGCGCCCAGGACCCGGTCGAAGCCGATCCGGGCCAGTCGGTTGCGGGCCTCGACGGCGTCCTTGGGGCCGCCGCACAGGACGGTGGCCTCCTGGGCGTCGAGCACCTGGCCGGCGAGTTCGGCGAACCGCCCGCCGAGCGGGATGTTGACCGCGCCGTGCAGGTGGGCGGCGGCGAAGGACTCCGGGTCCCGGGTGTCCAGCACGGTGGCACCGCCCGCCCGGGCCTCCAGGAAGGCCTCCGGGGTGAGCGCCGGGACGGGCGTGTCCTCGTCCAGCACCGGACGGGCCTGGCGGTTGCGCGCCGAGGTGAACGCGAAGTAGGCGGGCACGGCGGGCTGTCCGGCCGTCACCACGGTGACGAACTCGTCCTCGGCCATCTCGGCCAGCGCGTAGTTGCCGCGGCGCTGGTTGCCGATCGTGCAGCTCAGCTCGCTGGAGAGGTTCTTGCCGCAGGCCGAGCCCGCTCCGTGCGCCGGGTAGACCCGGGTCTCGTCGGGCAGCGTCAGCAGGGCGCGGGTCGAACGGTAGAGCAGGCGGGCCATCTCCTCGGCGGAGCGGCCGCGCGAGCTGAGCAGGTCGGGGCGGCCGACGTCGCCGATGAACAGCGTGTCGCCGGTGAGCACGCCGAACGGGACGGCGTCACCGGCGTGTTCGCGCACGACGACGCAGATCGACTCCGGGGTGTGGCCCGGCGTGTGCAGGATCTCCAGGTCGACCTCGCCGAGGCCGAGGTGCTCACCGTCCTCCAGCGGGTCGGTGTCGAAGTCGAGCACGCCGGCGGAGCCGTAGGAGATCCGGGCGCCGGTGCGCTCGGCCAGCTCCAGGTGGCCGGAGAGGAAGTCCGCGTGGATGTGGGTCTCGATGACCCGCTCGATGGTCAGACCGTGCCGCTCGGCGGTGGCCGTGTACTCCTGGACGTCGCGCTGGGGGTCGACCACGACGGCCCGGCCGGTGGTGCGGTCACCGACGAGGTACGAGGCGTGGGAGAGGCAGTCGAGGTAGAACTGCACGAAGACCAGGGGTCCGGCAGGCGTCGTCATCGCTTGCTCCTTGAGGGCGGGTGCGTGGGGCGGGTGCGTGAGGGGGACGTCGCGGGGTGGCGACGTCGCGGGGCGGCGAGCGGCTGGGGCAGGCCGGCACCCAGGTGAACCTGGCGAGCGGCGTCCCGGTGCTGCCCAAGGACCTCACCGCGCGCTCCTGGGTCAT
>NZ_JBHUAF010000027.1:0-3401 GCF_042789895.1 Kitasatospora sp. NPDC056783 | reverse complement strand
CCCGACCCCCGGGGGCCGGGCGGGCGGGGTCGGCGCGGGCCCGGGGGGGGGGGGGGGGGGGGGGGGGGGCGGGGGGGGGCCGTCGCGGGGGGGCGCCGGCGCGGGGCGGCGGGGGGGGGGGGCGGCGGTGCGGGGGCGGAGGCCCCGAGGGGCTCAGGCGAGCCCGCGGAGCATCAGGTTCCAGTAGAGGAAGGGCAGCCCGCGCCGCTTGAGGTACCACATGTCGGTGCGCTCGCGGATGGTGTCGATCACCGGGATCGACGGGGTGGGCCGCCCGGTGTAGTCGAACTCGGCGAGCAGCATCTTGTTGCGCGCGGTGGTCAGCGGGCAGGACGAGTAGCCGTTGTAACTCGCCTCGGGCTCACGGCCGTTGAGCACGGCGAGGAGGTTCTCCACCAGAACCGGCGCCTGCCGGCGCACGGCCGCGCCGGTTTTGGAGTTCGGCGACGATCCGGCGTCGCCGAGCGCCCAGACGGTGGGGTACCGGACGTGCCGCATCGTGTGCTTGTCGATCTCGACGTAGCCGGCCGGGTCGTCGGCGCCGGCCAGCGGGCTCCGCTTGATCCAGTCCGGGGCGCTCTGCGGCGGCACCAGGTGGGCGACGTCGTACGGCAGGGTCGTCGTGCCGCCGGTCGCGAGCTCGGTGACGACCACTTCACGGGCGTCGGGGCGCACCGCGGTGACCTCGCTGCCGTAGTGGACCTTGATGCCGTACCGGCGCACCACGTCGTCCAGCACCCGGGCGAACTCCGGGACGCCGAAGATGGCGGCGCCGGGGATCACCAGGTGGACGTCGATCCGGCCGAGCACGCCCTGCCGCCTCCAGTGGTCGGCGGCCAGGTAGGCGATCTTCTGCGGGGCGCCGCCGCACTTGATCGCGCCGGCCGGCATCCCGAACACCGCGGTGCCGGAGCGGGTGTCGCGGACGAAGCGCCAGGTCGCGGGGGCGTACTGCGGCAGGTAGTTGCTGGACAGGCCGTCCTTGCCGAGTCCGGCCGCCAGGCCCGGGATGCGGTCCCAGTCCAGCTGGATGCCGGGGCAGACCACCAGGTGGTCGTAGGAGACGGTGCCCCCGTCGTCCAGCGCCACCTCCCGGGCCTCGGGATCGACGGCGACGGCCGCCCGGCGGATCCACGCCACGCCCTTCGGCAGCACGGACGCCTGCGGACGGATGCTCTCCGCCAGCGGCGCCCGGCCGCCGCCGACCAGCGTCCACAGCGGCTGGTAGTAGTGGTGCTCGCTCGGGTCGAGCACCGCGACGTCCCGCTCGCCGGCCCGGCGCAGCCGAGCCGCCACCGTGATCCCCGCGGTCCCGCCGCCGATGATCACGATCCGGTGATGCTTGGTTATCAAGGGGGCCCTCCCTGGCCAAATGTACGGACATAAAGCTAGGCCCGTTTCACCATCAGTCGCAAGACATCCTGGAGAAACCCGCTTGATTTGTCCGTACATTTGCCTCCGAGGCAGGAATCCACCCCACGCGGCGGGCCACCGAACGCGGAAGGAGGCCGAGCTTTCGCCCGGCCTCCTTCCGCGGATCACGACGCGCCCTGAACGCACTCAGGCGGTCAGCACCTCCCGGTAGCGGGCCAGGGCCTGGAGGGCGTAGCCGTTCGCCGTGTGGTCGTGGCGGTAGAGCAGCTCCAGGAAGTAGACCCCCACCAGGCTCGGGTTCCACAGCGCCTTCTCGTCGCGGTGGTCGATCAGCCACCGCGCGCCGCGCACCAGGACCGGGTCGAGCGGGTCGACCCGGGCACCGATCAGGCCCAGCACGGCCATCGCGGTCTCCTCGGCGGTCGACGGGCCGTCGGGTGCCGGGGTCTGGCCCCAGCCGCCGTCCGGGTTCTGGTTGAGCCGCAGCCAGGTGACACCGCGCCGGGCCACCTCGGTGTGGCCGAGGCCGACGTCGCCGAGCGCGCGCAGCACGGAGCCGGTGCCGCTCACCCGGCCGGTGTACCACTTGTTGTCGATCCCGCCGTCGGCCCGCTGGACCGAGCGGAACCACTCGTAGGCGTGGACCAGCCGCGGGTCCCCGGGCAGGCAGGCGCCGGAGAGCCCGAGGGCGGAGACGGCCTCCGCGGACATCACCGCGCAGGGTCCGTAGAGCACCTTGGGCGAACGCGCCTTGCCGACCAGCGCGAACGACGGGTCCAGCGAGGCGATCCGGCCGACCTGGGCGAAGCAGCTCCAGGACCCGTCGTAGTTCTGCTGCTTGAGCAGCCAGTCCGCGCCCTTGCGAACCTGCGGGTCGCTCACGTCGGCGCCGCCGCCGGCGAGGGCGATCACGGCGTCACCGGTGTTGCCGCTGTTGGGCCAGCCGGACGGCAGGCCCCAGCCCCAGCCGCCGGAGGGCGCGCCGGTCCAGATGAACTCCTCATGGCGCTGGGCGCCGCGGATCCAGTCGAGGCCCTTGCGCACCCGGGCGTCGTCGCCGAGGCCCGCGTGCTGCATGCCGACGGTGATGAAGTTGGTGGCGTCGACCTCCAGGTCGCGGGTGACCGCCCAGGCGCCCTCGGGCTTGATCGTCGCCCGGAAGTACTTCAGGCAGTGCCGGACGATGTCCGGCCGCTGCTTGGCCAGGGTCAGCCCGATCACCACGTTCGCGGACATCATCGGGGACTCGACGAAGCCGCCGTCCGGGCCCTCGAACTCCACCAGGCCGACCAGGTACTCGATCGCCTTCGGGGTCGCCGCCCGGTTGACGGCGCGGCGCAGCCGCCCGTGGGGGCGCTCGGCGGCCATCAGGCCCCAGGCCATGGCGGTGGGCATCGCGAAGGTGAGCTTCTTGCGCAGCGGGGCGGGTAGCAGCGCGATCTCGATCGGCACCCGGAGCAGGTCCTCGTCGCTCACCAGGCCGGCCAGGGCCAGGTAGAAGTGGACCAGGACGGTCAGCGAGCACCGCTCGACGTCACGGACGGCCTCCATGCCGCCGAACTCCTCGACCCGGCGCCAGCCGCGGCGGATCTGCTCGGCCGCGCGGTCGGGGGCGGTCAGGGCGAGGGCGGCGACGGTGAGCGCGGTGCCGTTCAGCGTCGACTCGGTGTCGACGTCGTCGCCCCAGCCGCCGTCCTCGGCCTGGGTGCGCAGCAGGAAGGCGATGCCGCGTTCGATCAGGTCCGCGCAGCCCTCGGGGTCGGCCAGGTGCATGGCGATCACCACGTCGGCGGTGGACGGGGCGCTCGGGGAGAGGCGTCCCTCCCAGCTGCCGTCGGAGCGTTGCAGGTCGAACAGGGCGTCGGTGGTCTCGGCCAGGGCCCGGTCGAGGTCGGCGCGCAGGTCGTTCTCGGCGGGCGGAGCGCTCTCGGCGGGCAGGGCGTTCTCGGCGGGCGCGTTGGTCGTCATCGTGGTCACCTCCGGGTGAACCCGGATGTATCCGGGGCGGTCGGGCGGACCGGCGGGTC
>NZ_JBHUAF010000026.1:0-42098 GCF_042789895.1 Kitasatospora sp. NPDC056783 | reverse complement strand
GCCCGAGGCCCAGCCCCCGGCCCGGCCCGCGACGGCGGTACCGACCGCTCCGGCTCCGGCGACCGTTCGATCGGATGCCGGTCACGCACCACGACCAGGAGGTTCCCCGTGAAGCTTCGTCCGGCCCGCCGCATCGTCCCGCTGATGGCGGCACTCGCCGTCGTGACAGCGGTCCCCGTCGCCACAGCGGCCCCGGTCGAGCAGGGAAACCAAGGTCAACCGCCGGTCAGGCACGGCCGGTTCGCCGTCGACCCGCGGTACGACGCCACCCACGTCTACGTCGAGCCCGGCACCGAGCAGGCCTTCGTCGGCAGCTGGACGGCCACCTTCGGCGGCACCGCGACCGCGCCGGTGTCCGGCCAGGTGACCCCGACGACCAGCCGAACGACCACCCAGGTGGTGTCGTCCCCGGTCGGCCCGCTGTCGGTGTTCGACTACACCACGCCCGTCCCGTACCCCTTCGGCACCGAGCGCACCGGCTGGCGGGTGACCGACCTCGACGAGGCGGTCGAGGCGGCCCGCGCCGACGGCGCCGCCGTCACGGTGGCGCCATTCGCCGACCCGATCGGCCGGGACGCCGTCGTCCAGTTCCCCGGCGGGATCAGCACCCAGCTCTACCAGCTCACCGCCCCGACCGACTCCCCGCCACTGGCCAGCGTGCCGGAGAACCGGCTCTATCTGCCCCCGGACTCGGTCGGCGCGTTCCTGCGCAGCTACCTCTCCTTCACCCAGGGCCGGATCGTCTCGGACGACCGGAAGGCCGACGGCGCCGCCATCGGCCGGCCCGGCACGACGTACCGGCTCATCCGCCTCACCTCCGGGTTCGGCGCCACCACGGTCGCGGTGACGGACGGCCACCTGCCCCACCCGTTCGGGCGGGAGCTCACCGGCTACGGCGTGCCGGACCTCGGCGCCACCCTGGAGCGGGCGAAGGCCGCCGGCGCCGAGGTGCTGTCGGGACCGGTCCGCGCGGGCGGCCGGGACAGCGCGGTGGTGCGGTTCCCCGGCGGCTACATCGCGGAGATCCACACCGACCGCTGACCGGTGTGACGGCAGCCGCCTTCGGCCGGCCGGACCGTCGACGCCCGCGAGGACGTCGGTCAGGTAGGCGGCGTCGTGGGCGAGCCCCCGCGGCGGGTTCGCGACGGCGACCACGGTCAGGCCGCGACTGTGGAGTTCGGCGATGACGCCGACCCAGCCGGCCGCGCCGGATCAGCCGTCGTGGACGAGCACGACGGCGGGTCTGACGGCAGGTCTGACGGTGGGCCTGGAGGAGGACATGGCGGACTGTCGAACGACACCGGACGGCGCTGCACGGACAGGGGCGTCGAGAGGAGGGAGGAGGGCGTCAGGAGACCGGGCCGCGGCCGTCGCCCTGCGCCGCGTACGCCTGCCACTCGCGGGGCGAGACCCCGTAGGTGTCGCGGAACGCCCGGCTGAAGTGGGAGTGGCTGACGAAGCCCCACCGGTGCGCGACCGCCGAGACGCTGGTCTGCCTGCGCGAGGGACGCTCCAACTCCCGTCGGCAGGCGTCCAGTCGGCGCTGCCGCACGAACTGGCCCACGGTCGTCCCGTCCTGCTGGAACAGCTTGTGCAGGTACCGCACCGAGATGTGCTGGGAGCGGGCGATCGCCTCGGGCGCCAGGTCCGGATCGGCGAGGTTCTCCTCGATGTGCGCGCGTATCCGCGCCAGCAGCTCCGCCGAACCGCTCGGCTGCTCCGGCCCCTCCCGCTCCAGCAGTTCGGTCACCAGCACCGCGACGATGTCGGCGACGCTGCGCGCGAGGTGGTTGCCCGGCCGGGCCCGGTGCGCCCGGGCCTGGGCGGCGAGCGTCCGCAGGAACTGGGAGGCGAGCGAGCCGACGCCCTCGTCCCCCCGCGCCAGCAGCCCGCCGGCGCGCCGGACGTCACCGGGCCGCACCCCCAGGTAGAAGCAGGGGACCCGGAAACGGAGCGTCCGGCACTGCGCGTCCTGCAACAGGCCCGCCGGGTGCGGGGTGGTGTCGATCAGCAGGTCACCGGGCGCCAACGCGGTGCTGGCGCCGTGGCGCCGCACGGAGGCCGCGCCCCGCAGGTGCAGGACGACGTAGAGGCAGTCCTCCGGATCGGCCCCGGGCGGCGGGGACAGGATGTCGACGCAGCCACCGCCGCCGGGGGCGGCCTGGCCGAACTGGTGGTACTCGGTTTCGGGCATGGGGGAGGGTCCCGACGGGATCACGGAAGGCTCCGACCGGTTCGAGGGTTCAGTACAGGTGCTGGGGGGGGACCGCCTGCCGGCGGTGGCCGAGGGATGAGCGGCAGCTCGTAGCCACGATTCTCGCCGCGCCCCGAGCCCGGCGACCACCGACCGAGGTAGGGATTGCCCGACGGAGCTTCATCGCTCTGTAGCAACCGACCGGCCCCGGCGGCAGGTCCCCCGGCAGGAGGCGGTGGGTCCCACCACCCGGACCTGGCCGTGGAGGACCCAGGGCGTGCGCGCGGTGCGCGGATCATCATGCGGAGATGCACGGCCGGAACATCCGCGTCGGTACGGTCTTCTAGCGTGGAGGACGGCGCCGCCTCCCCCTGTTCCCCGGCAGTTCCCAGGACGTGGGGCGAGCGCGTCGCGCCGCCGACGGCACCGGTGCCCCGCCCGTGCGAACCCGAGCGGCCCCTCCCCTACCCGCCCCGTGCACGCCGTGCACCCCGGCACCGGCTCCCGCCCCGACACCGCTCAGGAGAACCCCATGCCCGCCCACTCCGTCTCCAGCCCCCAGCCCCACCCCGAGGCCACCGGCACCGACATCGCGCTCCAGGCCGGGCTCGTCCTCGGCGAGCACGAGAGCGTCGACGTCCCGGTCCGCCTCGGCTACCGCAGCGACGACCCGCTCGCCGTCGCCCTCGAGTTCCTCGGCCCCGCGTCCGACGCGGGCGTCTGGCAGTTCTCCCGCGACCTCCTGTGGGAGGGGCTGCACCGGCCCACCGGCCTCGGCGACGTCCGCGTCTGGCCGCCCTGCACCTGCCACGGCCGCGCGTCCCTGCGCATCATGCTCCGCGGCTGCGACAGCGTGGTGCTGGTCGACCTCCCCGCCCGCCAGGTCCGCCGCTGGCTCCGCCGGGAGAGCTTCGCCCTGGTCCCCCGGGGCACCGAGGCCACCCGCATCGACTGGACCGCCGAACTGGACGGCCTCACCACCTGACACCGGAGCCCCGCCGACACCCCGCCCCGTCCCCGTCCCCGCTCACCGCACCCGCCCCCGCGCCTTCAGCGGGATGTCGGGCAGCTCCGGCGCCGGCAGCCGTTCGCCCGCGTAGCCGTGGACCTCGCCGAAGCGGTCGCCGGTCATCCAGTCGGCCCGGGCCCGGGCGATGTCCTCCGTCGAGCGCCCGATGAAGTTCCACCACATGACGATCTTCTCGTCGAAGGGCTCGCCGCCCAGGAGGAGGACGGCGGCGTCGGTGTGGGCGCGGAGGGGGAGTTCGGGGCGTCCGCAGCCGAGGTAGAGCAGGGAGCCGGGCTCGACCGGGGCGCCGTCGACGTCGACGCGGCCGGACATGGCGAGGACGGCGTACTCGAAGTCGGGGACGAGCGGGAGGCGGAGGCCGGCGCCCTCGGTGAGGGCGAGGTCGGCGCCGACCAGCGGGGTGTGGGTGGTCCCGGGCGAGGTGGCCGTGTCGAGGGTGCCGAGGATGACGGTGGCGCGCAGGCCCGGGGCGGTGACCACGGGCAGGTCGGGGTGGTGCTCGAAGGCCGGGGCGAGGTGCCGGCTGGCGTCCGGGAGGGCGACCCAGAGCTGGGCGCCGTGCAGGTGGCGGGCGTGCGGGCGCGGGGACTCCTCGGAGTGCGAGATCGCCCGGCCGGAGGTCATCAGGCCCAGCTCGTACGGCCGGACGGTCTGGAGGCTGCCGAGGCTGTCGCGGTGCAGCACCTCGCCCTGGTGGAGCCAGCTGACCGTCTGGAGGCCCATGTGCGGGTGCGGCGGGACCTGCATGCCGGGCTGGTCGGCGATGTCGTCGGGGCCGTAGTGGTCCACGAAGCACCAGGCGCCGACCATCCGGCGCCCGAGGCTGGGGAGCAGTCGGCGGACCATCGTGCTCTCGCCCAGCCGAACTTGACGGGCCGTCAGTAGATCCCGGACCGGGCCGGCGCTGGCCTCGCGGCCGCAGCTGGTCGGGGTCGGCTTGAGGTCGAGGTTGCTCATCGCGGTTCCACCACCGAACGGAGAGGGGCCGGGCGGAGTCCTCCGGGGACATCGTCACCACGCGGCCGGCGAGCCGCCCCCGAGGAGGACGCCGTCACCGATCATCCGGCACGGCACGGTGTTCCTCCACCCGTGCCCGGCCATCCGGCGGTCCCGCCGTCGGGGGACTCAGTGCCCGCAGGCCCACCAGGCGTCCGCCGTCGCCTTCTCGGCCAGCCCGCGCAGGTTGCGGACCGCCTCGGCCGGGTCCTCGGCCCCGTACACCGCCGAGCCGGCCACGAACACGTCCGCGCCCGCCTCCGCGCAGCGCTCGATCGTGCTCGCCGCGACGCCGCCGTCCACCTGGAGCCACAGCTCCAGGTCGTGCTTGGCGATCAGCTCCCGGGTGCGGCGGATCTTCGGCAGCATGATGTCCAGGAACGCCTGGCCGCCGAAGCCGGGCTCGACGGTCATGATCAGCAGCATGTCGAGCTCGGGGAGCAGGTCCTCGTACGGCTCGATCGGGGTGCCCGGCTTGAGGGCCATCGAGGCGCGGGCGCCCTTGGCCCGGATCTCGCGGGCGAGCCGGACGGGCGCGGCGGCGGCCTCGACGTGGAAGGTGACCGAGCCGGCGCCGGCCTCGACGTACTGCGGGGCCCAGCGGTCCGGGTCCTCGATCATCAGGTGGCAGTCGAGCGGGATGTCGGTGGCCCGGGCGAGCGACTCGACCACCGGGACGCCGAGGGTCAGGTTGGGCACGAAGTGGTTGTCCATGACGTCCACGTGCAGCCAGTCGGAACCCCGGACGGCCTCGGCCTCGTCGGCGAGCCGGGCGAAGTCCGCGGACAGGATGCTGGGGTTGATCTGGGCCATGACCGACTACCTTCGTACGAGGGCTTGCGAGGGCTGGGCACCCCCGGAGCGGGCACCTCGTCCCATCATCCCGTGCCGCGCCCCGCCGCCCGCACCCGACGGGCGTCCGTGTGACCGCCATCACACTCCTATCCGGGATTACCTGGGCCGCCGCCGTGGTCATCAGCTGGTGAGCGGTCCACGCACCCCCGCCGGAGGGCCACCGGCCGCCGCCGGGCCTGCCGGGCCGTCCCGACCAGCCGAGCTCCCGCCCCGCCGGGAGCTCCGTCCGAGGAAGGTCCCCCGATGGCCGATCTCGTCCATCCCGCCCGCGCCCTGTGGTGGCTCTTCGAGCCGGTGCACGCCGTCACCTACTTCCAGCCCGAGGCCCGCGCCACCTTCGAGGAGGCCGGTCTGCACGGCCGGCTGCACGGCTACTTCGGCACCCGCGCGGCCCCGCTCGGCGCGGTGGACGCGACGCCGGTGACCGCCGCGTTCTTCAACTTCGCCCCGGCGATGGTCGAGCGCGCCCTGCCGGAGGTGTGGAACCACGCGAGCCCGGAGGAGGCGCTGACCGCCCGGCTGAAGGCCTCGGCGACGGTCCTGGGGCAACGGCTGGAGCACGTGGACCGGGCCCAGGTCGAACTGGTCGCCGAGACCCTGGAGCAGGCCGCCACCCGGCTGGACTGCGCCGGCCGGGTGCTGGCCGCCGCCAACGCCGCGCTCCCCCGCCCCAGCGGCCTGTACGAGCGGCTCTGGCAGGCCGCCACCGTGATGCGCGAGCACCGCGGCGACGGCCACGTGGCCGCTCTGGTGACGGCCGGGCTGGACGGCTGCGAGGCGCTGGTGATCCGCTGCGCGATGGACCTGCGGCGCGAGGACCTCCAGCCGCTGCGCGGCTGGACGGACGCCGAGTGGGAGGCCGCGGCCGAGCGCCTGGTCGAGCGCGGCTGGCTGACCGCCGAGGGGACGGTCACCGAACTCGGCCGGATCGGCCACCAGTCGCTGGAGGCCGCCACCGACCTGGCCGCGGCCCGGGTCTGGGAGGACTACCCGCGTGCCGAACTCGACCGGCTGGCGGCGGCGTTGAAGCCGATCTCGGCGCTCTGTCGCGGTCAGCTGCCGCTCAACCCGTTGGGGCTGCCGGACAACCAGTGACCGGCGGCCGGTGACCGGCGGCCGACAGCCGGTCACCGGTTCCCGGTCAGCGACGTCAGGCGGCCTTCGGCGGGCCGAGGACGATCCCCCGCCCGGCGTAGAACCGCCCGAACGACCGCCACGGCACGCGCGCGAAGGCCTGCGACTCCCCGGGGAACCCGGACGGGTTGTGGATCAGCAGCGCCGTGTCCGTGGCGCCCACCGCCAGCACCAGGTGCCCGCCGCGCCGCGCCGGCTCCGGCCCGTACGGGTCCCGGATCGACGGGTGCACCGACACCATCACCAGCCGCCCGCCGGCCACCTCCGCCGACACCTCCTCGGGCGCCAACTCCCGTGCCCGCGCGGCCAGTCCCCAGCGCCGCCCGACGTACTCGGCGAACGGCGCGTGGATCAGCCCGCGCAGGCCGTCGCCGTCCCGCCGGTACGCCCCGGCCGCCTCGCACTCGGCCGCGAGCGTCATCGCCGCCGGGGTCACGCCCCACCAGTGCTCCAGCGCCATCCGCAGGCAGGCCACCCCGCACAGCCGCCAGGACCACCACGCGTAGTCGTCCGGGGTGGCCGCGCCGGACTGCCCCCAGCGCGGGTCCTCGGCGGCGTCCAGCCGCCCCTCGACGATCTCCCGCACCAGCTCCGCCGACTCCCACTGCGCGCGGTACGGCACCTCGTGCACGACCCGCACCGGCCGCGCCGGCGCCTCCGGCCGCGCCCCGCCCTGATCCACCATCCTCCGAAACTCTCACGGCGGGGGCGACCGGACAACTCACGGCACCCGCTGAGCGGCCGTGCTCAGGCCCCGGCCCGCGGCTCTCCGTAGCGTGGTCACGCCGGACACGCGGCACGCCCAGCGGGCCGAGCGCGTCGAGAGCGTCGAGAGCGTCGAGGGCGTCGAGGGCGTCGAGGGCGTCGAGGGCGTCGAGGGCGTCGAGGGCGTCGAGGGCGTCGAGGGCGTCGAGGGCGGCCTCGTCCTGCGTGAGCGAGGCGCCGGTGGGCGCGGTCCGGCTACCAGGCGTAGTCCTCCGGGGCGGGCCGGTGGCCCGGGAAGAGCTCGTCGAGGCGGTCGAGGGTCTCCTGGTCGAGCTGGACGTCGAGCGCCCCGATGGCGGCGTCGAGCTGGGCCGCGGTGCGGGGGCCGATGATGGGCGCGGTGACGGCCGGGCGGGAGAGCAGCCAGGCGAGGGCCAGGCCCGCCGGGTCGGTGCCGATCTCGTCGGCGAAGTCCTCGTAGGCCTGGATGCGGTCGCGGTGCTCGGCGAGGAGCTCGTTCGCGTAGCCGAGCGCGCTGCGGCCGAGGGTGCCCTCGCGCTCCTTGCGCAGGACGCCGCCGAGCAGGCCGCCGCGCAGCGGGGACCACGGGATCAGCCCGAGGCCGTAGCCCTGGAGGGCGGGGATGACCTCCAGTTCGACGGCGCGGTCGAGCAGGTTGTAGAGGGACTGCTCGCTGACCAGGCCGAGGAAGTGCCGGGAGCGGGCGGCCTCCTGGGCCTGGGCGATGTGCCAGCCGGCGAAGTTGCTGGAGCCCACGTAGAGGATCTTGCCCTGGGCCACCAGGACCTCCATCGCCTGCCAGATCTCCTCCCAGGGCGTGGCCCGGTCGATGTGGTGCATCTGGTAGAGGTCGATGTGGTCGGCACGGAGGCGGCGCAGGCTGGCCTCGACGCCCTTGCGGATGGCGAGCGCGGAGAGCTTGCCCTCGTTGGGCCAGTCGCTCATGTCGGCGTAGACCTTGGTGGCGAGGACGGTGCGCTCGCGGCGGCCGCCGCCCTGGGCGAACCAGCGGCCGATGATCTCCTCGGTGCGGCCCTTGAGGTTACCCTCGCCGTCGCGGCCGTACGCGTTGGCGGTGTCGAAGAAGTTGATGCCGCGCTCGTGGGCGGTGTCCATCAGGCGGTGGGCCTCGGACTCCTCGGTGTGGCGGCCGAAGTTCATGGTGCCGAGGCAGAGGCGGGAGACGGTCAGGCCGGTACGGCCGAGGTGGGTGCACTCCATGGCGAACCACCTTCGGCCGCGCCGGCCCCGGTGTCCAGCACATTCCGCCGAACGCCGCCGAACGCCGCCGATCACCGCCCGTGGGTGGCGAACTTCCGCACGGCGAGCGGCACGCAGGCCGCGAGCAGGGCGGCGCTCCAGAGCAGTGCGACGAGGGTGGCGTGCCGCATCGGCCAGGCGGAACCGGCCGCCGAGGGGTTGCCGAACAGCTCCCGGCAGGCCTGGACGACGGCGCTGATCGGGTTCCAGTCGGCGAGGAAGCGCAGCCAGCCGGGCATCCCGCCGGTGGGCACGTAGGCGTTGGTGACCATCGCCAGCGGGAAGACCGCGACGGACAGCTGTCCGGCCGCCTCCTCCTTCCCCACGGCCAGGCCGAGCAGGGTGCCGACCCAGGTCATCACGAAGCGGAAGAGCAGCAGCAGGGCGAACGCCCCCGCCGCGTCGGCGAGTCCGTTCCGGGCTCGCCAGCCGGCCCCGAGGCCGACCAGGGCCAGCAGGGCCAGGACGACCACGCTGACCAGCAGGTCGGCGAGGGTCTGTCCGAGCAGCAGTCCGGTGCGGGAGACCGGCATCGAGCGCAGCCGGTCGGTGACTCCGCGCCCGACGTCGCGGGCGGCGCCGACCATGGTGGGCATGACGCCGTTGGTGGCGACCATGGCGAACATGCCGGGCATCAGGAACTCCCGGTAGTCGCCGCCGCCCGGTACCTGGATGGCACTGCCGAAGACGTATCCGAAGACCACCACCATCACCACCGGAACGCCCAGCGAGGCGGCCAACAGGCCGGGTGAGTGGCGGTAGTTGAGCAGGACGCGGAGCATCGACGTCCCGGTGTCGGAGACCAGGCGGGCCGCGGCGGTCGGCCGCGGGGCGGGGCGGGTGGCGTGGAGGACGGTGGCCATCAGGCGGCCTTCCCTTCGGTGAGCGCGAGGAAGACGTCGTCCAGTGAGGGCGACCGCACCCCGACGTCCTGTGCGACGACCCCGGCGCCGTCCAACTCCCTCACCAGCGCGGGCAGCAGGACGGATGCCCCGGGCGACGTCAGCACCGTGACGGTCCGCTCGGCGACGTCCACCTGGACGTCGCCACCAGTGATCGAGGACAACACCACGGCGGTGGCGGCGAGTTGCCCGGGGTCGGCCAGGGTGACGGAGACCTGGCTGCCGATCGCCGCCTTGAGCGTGGCCGGCGGTCCGGTGGCGATGGCGGCGCCGTGGTCGACCACCACGATGTCGTCGGCGAGCCGGTCGGCCTCCTCCAGGTACTGGGTGGTGAGCAGCACGGTGGTGCCGCCGTGCGCCAGCTCCTTGACGGTGTCCCAGATCGCCTGGCGGCTGCGCGGGTCGAGCCCGGTGGTGGGCTCGTCCAGGAAGAGCACCGACGGGCTGGTGACCAGGCTGGCGACGAGGTCCAGGCGCCTGCGCGTGCCGCCGGAGTAGGTGCGGACCAGTCGGTCCGCGGTCTCGGCGAGGTCGAAGCGGGTGAGCAGTTCGTCGGCGCGTTCCCGGGCCCGGCGGGCGCCGAGCCGGTGCAGCCGGCCGAGCAGGCGGAGGTTGTCACGGCCGGTGATGCCCTCGTCGACGGCGGCGTGCTGCCCGGCGAGGCCGATGGCGCGCCGGACGCCCTCGGCGTCGCGGACGACGTCGCGGCCGGCGACCCGGGCGGTGCCGCGGTCGGGGGCGACCAGGGTGGCGAGGACGCGGACGGCGGTGGTCTTGCCGGCGCCGTTTGGGCCGAGCAGGCCGCAGACGGTGCCGGCCGGGACGGTGAGGTCGAGGCCGCGCAGGGCCTCGGTGGCGCCGAAGCGTTTCCGCACGCCCGCCATCTCGATGGCGGGCGCCGCGCCGGCGGCGGGTCGGGCGGTGTCGGACATGGCTCTGCCCTTCTCTAGGTACAGCGTACGTAGAAGCGCGCTCGGGCGCCATCGTAATACGTACGGCGTACGTATCTAAGATGGGCGGGCGAGGTGATCTTCCAGTGCCGTCCAGCAAGCCCCCCACCGGCCCCGACCGGCCGCAGCAGCCCGGCAGGCCCACACCCCCCGAGGCCCCCGAGCCGATCTGGCTGCGCCCCGAGCGCACCGGCCGCGGCCCGCGCCCGGCCCACAGCCGCGACTCCATCGCCGCGGCCGCCATCGCGATCGCCGACGCCGAGGGCCTGGACGCCGCCTCCATGCGCCGGGTCGCGGCGGCACTCGGCGCGGGCACCATGTCGCTCTACAACTACGTGCCGAAGAAGGAGCACCTGCTCGACCTGATGCTCGACGCGGCCACCGGCGAGTACCGCCTGCCGTCCGAGCCGAGCGGCGACGTGCGGGCCGACCTCACCGCCCTCGCCCACCAGCAGCTCGCCATCCTCCGCCGCCACCCCTGGCTGCCCGCGCTGGTGCTGGCCCGTCCGAGCCTCGGCCCCAACGCCCTGCGCTACACCGACCACTTCCTCGCCGTCACCGCCCCCACCGGGCTCGGCGGCGGGGCCCGGATGGAGGCGATGGCACTGTTCAACGGCTTCATCTGCCAGTTCGCCCAGTACGAGCAGACGGCCGCGGCGGGCGCCAAGTGGCAGGCGGAGCTGGTCGGTTACCTCGGCCAGGCGGCGGCCGGCGGCGAATTCCCGCACCTGGCACAGGCGTTCGCCACCGCCGGACCGCCCGCCGATCCGGACCGGACCTTCGACCGCACCCTCGGCCGGGTGATCTCCGCCATCCTGGCGCCCGCGGAAGACGACCGGGCCGTCTCATGATTCGCGCGCCCGGCGGGAATCGCGAGACACGGCCGGGCACTGCCTAGCCCAGCGCCTCCCGGCCCAGCACCCCGGCCACCCGGCCGTCCACCAGCACCAGCACCGCCGCACGCCGCTCCCCCAGCGCCGCCCGCGCCTCGGCCGGCGACTGCCCGACGCCGACTGTCGGCAGCGCCGGCCCGAGCAGGCCGCCCAGCGGGTCGTCCAGCCGGTCACCGGGCTTGGCCGCGCCGTCCGCGAGCGCCGCCGCCAGCACCTCCCGGGACACCGAGCCGGCCACCTCGGTCGCGGCCACCCCGAACGGGCGCGCCGCCCGCGCCAGGGCGGCCGGGGCGAGGCCGCCCGGCGCACCGCGCAGCAGTTCCAGGGCCTCGCCGACGGTGGCGTCGGCCCCGACCGTCACCAGCGGGCCTGCGGTGTCGAGCAGCGGCCGGAGCGTGTCGTCCCCCTCCTCCAGGAAGCCCCACTCCCGCATCCACGCGTCGCTGTGCACCTTGGACAGGTAGGAGCGGCCCGAGTCCGGCAGCACGACCACGACCAGGTCGTCCGGCCCGAGCGTGCGCGCCACCCGCAGGGCCGCCGCGACGGCTGTGCCGGAGGACGGACCGGCCAGCAGGCCCTCCTCCCGGGAGAGCCGGCGGGCGGTCAGCAGCGACTCGCGGTCCGGGACGCTCTCGTAGGAGTCGATCAGCTCCGACCGCAGCGCCTGCGGCCAGCGGTCCTCGGCGGTGCCGGGGTGAAGGTAGTGCCCGATGCTCTCCACGTACCAGGGGCTGCCGTCGCCGCCCCCGTAGGACGAGGCCTCCGGGTCGGCGCCGACCACGGTCACCGCGCCGCCGGACACCTCCTTCAGGTAGCCGCCGGTGCCGGTGATGGTCCCGCCGGTGCCGACCCCCGCGACGAAGTGGGTCACCCGGCCGCGGGTCTGCTCCCAGATCTCGGGGCCGGTCGTCCGGACATGGGCATCGGGATTGGCCAGGTTGTCGTACTGGTTGGCGAGCCAGGCGCCCGGGATCTCCTCGACCAGGCGTTCGCACACCTTGAAGAGGTGCCGCGGATCCTCCTGCGGCACCGCGGTCGGGGCGAGCACCACCTCGGCCCCGTACGCCCGCAGGATGTCCGCCTTCTCCGCCGACGACTTGTCGGCGACTCCGGCGATCACCCGGTAACCACGCTGCCGCCCGACGATCGCCAGGCCGATGCCGGTGTTCCCCGACGTCGCCTCGACGATCGTCCCGCCGGGCTTCAGCAGCCCGTCCCGCTCGGCGGCGAGGACCATGCCGAGCGCGGCGCGGTCCTTGACGCTGCCACCGATGTTGAGGAACTCGGCCTTGGCGTAGATCGGCGCGGGCAGCCCGGCGCCGAGCCGGGCGAGACGGATCAGCGGCGTCCCGCCGATCGCGTCGAGGACGGATTCGTGCACTGCGGTCATCATCGGCCCTTTCACTGGCGTTCCGCTCCAGCCTGCCCAGCCCCAAGGGCCGCTAGACCGTGGGACACCACTCCTCACCTGGTCGAAACAATGTCCCCCGCAGGACCGGCCGGACACTCTGCGCCGCCGCGCTGTCCTCCATCCCTGGATTCTCATCAACCAGCCTACTGGCCAACCTGGTTGGGAGTGCTTGCGCTCGGATCCCTCCCCCCTAGCATGTACATGCACCACGGCATCGTTCCTCCCGTCGGAAGGAGCACTACATGCACGTGCAATCACGCAGGGGCGGCGTTCTGCGGCGCGCCCTGATCAAGGCCGCCGTGATCGGTACAGCCGTCACGGCCGCGCTGAGCCTGACCGCCACCGAGGCCGGTGCGACCGGGGACCTGACGGACGTCTCGGCCGCGAGCTTCACCCTGAACCAGACGGACTGGTTCCCCGGGTATGGGTCGACTGACAACGGATACACGCTCTCGTTCCAGTACGACGGCAACCTGGTGCTCTACAACGGCTCCGGCACGCCACTCTGGGCCAGCGGCACCAACAACAGGGGTGTCACTCGCCTCGTCTGGTCCTACCTCGGCTATGTCGCGCTGAAGGACGGCAACGGCAACAACGTCTGCACCCTGGGCTCACTCAACCGAGCCCCGAACGGCGACGCCCGGCTACAGGACGACGGCAACTTCGTCTTCTACAAGGCCAACGGCGGCCCCGCCAGCTGGGCCACCAACACCAACGGCGGCCAGCAGGGCAACCGCAACTACTGCTTCGGCTGACCGTCTCTCGGCATGACCTTCGGCCGGGGATCGAGGAATCGATCCCCGGCCTCTTCATGCGCGTGGAGGCTGTGGGGCGCGCAGCAGCACCTTCACGCCCCATGACTTCGCCGCGCTCCGATGCGTGCACCGACACCCCACCCGGTCACCCCTTCGACGGTCGTGCGCGGAGAGTAACTGATGGTCAGATCAGCGGGCCGAAACAGCCCCGACCCCAGCGCCCCAGCCAGGAGGCCGTGGCGGACGGCAGCTCCTCGTCCTCCGTGGACTCGTCGTACGGGAGCAGCACGGTCGGCGCGAACCAGCCCTCGCCCGGGTCGACGCGGATGCGCAGGACACTGACCTGCCGCCGCGCGGCCAGGTACGACCAGAAGTCGCCGGTCTGCGGGCGGCGCGCCTCGAAGCGCTCGTGGACGACCTTGCACATGGACGTGATGGCAGTGGTCACGAGCAGGAGGTGACGGCTGCCGGGGCCCAGGTTGACGCAGAACCGGCGAGGAGCGTCACGACAGTCGGCGAACGAGAGGTTCTGGCGGTTGTCGACGTGCAGGCCGGGGCGCAGGCCGCTCTCCGGCAGGAAGTGGGTGACCGGCTCGCCGGGCGGGTCGTAGGTCGCGGCGAGCGGAACCGGGGCTGGATCGCCCAACTCACCGACCAGGGCGGCGAGTGCGGACGGGTTGGTGACGACGGCGGGGAGCCGGAAGAACTCCACCAGGCCGCTGTCCTGGGTGAAGATGTTCGGGGCGTACCGCATGGGGAGGTCGTCGGACAGCGGGGCCCAGTCGCCGGCCGGGAGGACGGCCCCCGACTCGTAGCCGGGCTCGCCGTGGACGCGCCGGACGCCGCCGATCTCGCAGCGGTCCAGGAGGGCCGCCGGGTCGCGGTGGGCGATGGCGGCGGGGTGCAGGTCGGGCATGGGGGCCTCGGATCAATCGGCGTTATCGGTGGGGGTGTTGTCGGCCGGGTCGAGCAGGACGCGGACCCAGACCCGCTTGCCGCCGTCGCAGCGGCCGGTGACACCGGAGTCGAAGGCGAGATGGCGGACGAGTTCGAGCCCCCGGCCGCCTTCGCCGAAGCGGTGCGGCCGGGGCCGGCGGACGGAGAGGTCGCCGCGCGGGTCCCAGACTTCGAGGCGGCAGTCGCCGTCGAACTCCTGGAGGTAGAGCCGGATTTCGCCGTGGCCCTGGCAGGCGTGGACCACCGCGTTGGTGACGAGCTCCGAGGCGATCAGGACGAGGTCGTCGACGGGATCGCCGCTCCAGTTCCAGGAGTTCAGCTGCTCGCGGATCAGACGGCGGGCGGTGCGGACCGAGGTCGAGTGCTCGGTGAGGACGGTCTCCCAGGTTCGGAGGACCGGGTTACGCAAGGTGGACATGAGTCACCCCACACCTTCAGTGGCGTGTTCGTGCGGTCACAGTGAGTGTGGGGCAAGCGAAATCGAATTTGCAACCCGAACTTGCACAAGAAAAAAATAAATTAGTTGATCTTGTGGTTCGCTTGAGCCCTCGCGGCACAGCCAGCGAGACTGGGGTGGACCAAGGGAGAGACGTGTTGAGTAAGGACCCGTCAGCGATCAGGCAGATCCGCCTCGGAGACGAGCTCCGAGCGTGGCGGATCGAGAACAACAAGACGCTCGCCGAGGTAACCGCCGGCCTGAAGGGCTGGAACCCAGCTCGACTCAGCAAGATCGAACGAGCACTCCTGCCGGTGACAGCGTCCGACTTGGCCGTCTACCTGGATCACTGCGGGATCGCGGGCCCCGAGCGAGCCGAGATCGAGTCCTTCGCCACTGACAGCCCTTCGAGGCACTGGTGGCAAGACCACGACTTCGCCGACACCATCAGTTCGGCGTTCGCCGAGTTCCTCAGCCTCGAAGCTGATGCCACTCAGATGCTTGAGTACTACTTGTCCGGCTTCCCTGGCTTGCTACAGACAGAGGACTACGCACGCGAGACCATTGCTGGTGGCCTCGACGGCCTCAGCGAAGACCAGAATGAGGCTGCTGCGGAGGTCCGCATACTTCGCCAGCGCAGGCTCACCGAAGCACCGCTCCTTAAGCTCGATGCCTACTTCGGTGAAGTGGCTCTCCTGGTTGGCGGCGACAAGGAGATCCTCGCTGGTCAGATCCGCCACGTCATAGAGGTGGCCCAGTACTCGAATGTCACCGTTCGCATGGTCCCGCTCAGCGCCGGACGACAGGGGATTCTGGCATCCGGGCTCACACTTCTCCGCTTCCCTGGAGAGCCAGGTGAGAGCTTCACGTTCATCGAGGCACTCGGAGGTATGCTCCCGCGTAAATCGGGACGCGACGTACGGCGAGCCGAGCGGGCCTTCGCCCGGCTGAAGCGATGCGCGCTCTCGCCAGACGCAACCGTTGCTCACCTTGAACGCAAGTTGGAAGAGATCACGTGATCGAGAAGCACGACCCATACGTCCACGACCCTGCCGACGCCGAGTGGGTCAAGTCCCCCTTCTCTGCCGATTCCAACGGCAGTTGCGTGGTCGTCGCGCGCTTCGACAACGGCGACGTCTGGGTCGGCGACGACAAGAACCCCGACCGCCCCCACCTCGCCTTCGACCACGCCGAATGGACCGCCTTCATCCAGGCCGTCGAAGCCCGCGACCCCCGCTTCACCGCCTGACCGTCCGACCGCTCTACCGGCGACCCGCGCCGCCTCTCGATGCCCTGGCCTGCCCCCGGCCTGGGCATCGCGGATCAGCCGTCTCATCGCCTGGTCGTGACCTCTCCCCCAAGGAGCGCCAAGTTGCACCAGCTCACGTACGGCGACATCAAAGCCGCCGCCGACCGGATATCCGGACACATCCGCCCGGTCTCCCTCACCCCGGTCGACCGGGGCGCGATCCGGACCGCCCACCGCGACCCCCTGGACGACACCCCCGACCAGCCCTGCGAGGTGTGGTTCGCCCTGGAGTTCATGCAGCACACCGGCAGCTTCAAGGCGCGCGGCGCGCAGAACTTCCTCCAGGCCCACCGCGAGGCCGCCACCCTCCCCGACGCCGGGGTGACCATCGCCTCGGGCGGCAACGCCGGTCTGGCATGCGCCTGGGCCGCCCGACAACAGGGCGTCCGCGCCACGGTCTTCCTCCCCGCCACCGCTCCGGAGGTGAAGGTGGCCAAGCTTCGGGGCTACGGTGCCGATGTCCGCCTCATCGGCACGGAGTACGCCGAAGCCCTCGCGGCCTGCGAGGAGTTCGCGGCCGCCAGCGGCGCGCTCGCCTCCCACGCCTACGACCATCCGCTCATCGCCGCCGGGGCGGGGACCCTCCTGGACGAGATCCACCAGCGGATTCCCGGGCTGGACACGGTGGTGGTCGCGGTCGGCGGGGGTGGCCTGTTCGCCGGCGTCGCGACCGCCGCCCGGCACCACGGCATCCGCACCGTCGCCGTCGAACCCGAGAACTCCCGCGCGCTGAACGCCGCTCTCGAAGCGGGCCGCCCGGTCGACGTGCCCGTGAGCTCGGTGGCCGCCGATTCCCTCGGCGCCCGCCGCGTCTCCGCCACGGCCCTCGACGTCGCTCGGCAGGAGGACGTGCGCTCGGTCCTGGTCCCGGACACGGAGATCATCCGGGCCCGCCGTACTCTCTGGGACCACCGCCGCATCGCCGTCGAGCACGGCGCGGCCACCGCCCTCGCGGGCCTGCTCGCCGCCGACCACGGCTACCGGCCGGGCCACGGCGAGAAGGTCTGCGTGGTGCTCTGCGGCGCCAACACGGACCCTGGCGACCTGGTCG
This sequence comes from Kitasatospora sp. NPDC056783, assembly GCF_042789895.1. Lineage (NCBI taxonomy): Bacteria > Bacillati > Actinomycetota > Actinomycetes > Kitasatosporales > Streptomycetaceae > Kitasatospora > Kitasatospora sp. NPDC056783. The sequence goes on along the minus strand of NZ_JBHUAF010000026.1, from coordinate 25,239 downwards.
GGCCCGCCGAATAGCCCAGCCCCCGGAGTAGGAAGTCGGCCGAGCCGACTTCCTACTCCGCCACCCGACCTCTGACCGGGAAGTCGGCCCGGCCTGGCCCGGAGGCCCCCGCCCCGCGGCTGCTCCACAGTCGCACCGCCCCCGGAATCCGGGCGGGCGCGCGCCGGGTCAGGCGATGGCCTGGGGGACGAGCCGGCCATGGTGGATGAGGGAGGCGGACTGCTTGAGGCGGCGTTCCCGGATGCTGATCTCGTAGCCGTTGATGCCCTCGACGTGGGCGAGCCGGTCGCTGAGGTAGCGGTAGAGGTCCGGGGTGTCCCGGCAGATGACGACGACCATCAGGTTGTGGCGCCCGCTGATCGCACCGGCGAAGGCGCACTCGGTGTGGGCGGCGACCTCCTCTCCGATCCGGTGCAGCCGGGACAGGCCCACCTGGAGCCACAGGGTCGCGTTGACCTCGTAGCCGAAGCGCTCGGGCAGCACGTCGATGTCGTAGGTGAGGGACCCGGCGGCCTCCAGGGCCTCCAGCCGCCGGGCGACACGGGGTTTGGACCAGCCGGTGAGCTCGGCGAGGCGGGTGTGGGTGGCCCGGCCGTCCTCCGCCAGCGCGTCGATCAGGGGGGTGTCCTCATCGGCGGCGGGCAGGACCGGGCCTTCGGGAGCCGGGCGGTCCGACGTCAGCCGGAGCACCTGGTCCGGGGTGAGGGAGCCCTCGCGTCCGGTCCAGCCCGCGGTGCCGGGGGTGCCGAAACCGTGCAGCACCAGGTCGAGGCTCACGTCCAGGACCGCGCCCGCCCGGGGGAGGTGGCGCAGCAGCAGGTCATCACGGGAGATGTCCGCGGGGGAACGGATGACGCAGATGATCTCCGACCCGCCGGAGGCGACGGTGGTGTAGGCGACCTCGGGCCTGCGGGCGAGGGAACCCGCCAGCGGGCCCGTGGCGTCCGGCCGGCAGCGCAGCCGGGCGATCCACTCGGCCTGACCGTGGACGGCCGGGTTGCCCGTCCCGACGACCCGCAGCACGCCGCTGCGGCACAAGGCGTTGTACCGGCGCGCCACGGTCTGTTCGGACACGTCGAGGACCTCGCCGAGCCGCCGGAAGGAGACCCGGGGCGCACATCGGAGGGCGTGGATGATTTTGCGGTCCAGGTCGTCGGGCATGAGGAAATGATGCCACCGAGGCGATCCGACGTAGAGGTTTGAATACGCCCGGCCGGATCGCCTGCGGGATTTCGGCCCGCAGGGTGGAGGCTGGTCGGCGCTCCCACAGCACCGTCGGCGCCCCGCGCGGGGCGCCTCCACCCCATCCGAAGGAACGACTCCGTGAACTCCGCAACCACGCCGGAACCCCGGGCCGGGCGAGCCGCCACGCTCGTCATGGCCTGCCTGGGCGTCTTCGTGGCCTACCTGCCCGTCACCACCGTGTCGGTGAGCCTCCCGGCGATCCAACGCGCGCTGGGCGCGTCCACCTCCCAACTGTCCTGGGTGTCCGACGCGTTCGTGCTGCCGATGGCCGCGCTGATCCTGACCACCGGCGTCTGGGGCGACGTGCACGGCCGCAAGCAGGTCTTCCAGGCCGGAATGGCGTTCTGCGCGCTGGGCGCCGCCGTGTCGCTGATGTCCGACTCGGTGGAGACGCTGTGGATCGGGCAGGCCGCCTCCGGCATCGGCGCGGCCGCTCTGCTGCCCACCACGCTGGCGCTGATCAGCCACGCCGTCCCCGACCACCGCGAGCGGGGCAGGTTCATCAGCATCTGGGCGATGTCCATGCTGGCCTCGCTGGCCGCGGGCCCGCTGATCGCCGGTGTGCTGCTGGAGCACGTCGCGTGGCGCTGGATCTTCCTGCTGCCGGTCCCGGTCGCCGCGGCCGTGCTGGTCGCCGCCGCGTTCCGGCTGCCCGACTCGCGCGCCCCGCACGGCCGCCGGCTCGACTGGCCCGGTCAGATCACCGCCGCCGTCGCGGTCACCGCGCTCGTGTACGGCGTCATCGAGGGCGGCGCGGAGGGCTTCGGCAGGCCCGCCGTGATCATCGCGCTGGCGCTCGGCGCGGCCGGCGCCGTCGCGTTCGTCCTGGTCGAACTCCGCAGCTCCGCCCCGATGCTGGACCCGGCGCTGTTCCGCAGCCCCGCGTTCACCGCGACCGCGCTGGTCGCCATGGTCAGCTTCCTCGGTCTGATCGGGTTCTTCTTCGTGCTCAGCCTGTACTTCGGCATGGTTCAGCACCTGAGCACGATGCAGGCGGCACTGCGGATGGTGCTGGTGGCCGGGACGTCACTGGTCGCGAGCATCCCGGTCGGCCGTCTGATGCACCGGGTGTCGCCGCGGGTGCTGATCACCTCCGGGCTGGTGGCGGTCGCGGCGTCGATGCTCTCGATGACCGGGCTCGACGCCCACACCTCCTACCCCGCCCTGGCCTGGCGGATGGTGCTGCTCGGCCTCGGCATGGGCGCGGTCCTCACCCCGATGACCGCCTCCGCGGTCTCCTCCGTCCCCTTCCACCTGGCCGGAATGGCCGCGGCCGGCAACAACGCCATCCGCCAGGTCGGCGGCGCCCTCGGCCCCGCCGTGCTCGGAGCACTGCTCACCACCCGCGCCCTGCACGCGCTCCCCGGGCACCTCGCGGACGCCGGAGTGCCGGCCGCCCTCGGCGACGGGATCGTCCGCACCGCCCGTGAGCAGGGGCTCGGCGCCGTCGCGGCGCTCGATCTCGGCCCCGCCACCGGTCAGGCCCTCGGCGCGCTGGGCGGCTCCTTCCTGGACGGCATGCGGCTGTGCCTGCTGGTCTCCGCCTCACTCGCGCTGTTGGCCGCCCTCGCCTGCGCGGTGCTGCTGCGCCCGGCCGCCCGCACGTCGCCGGTCGTCTCCGGTACTGCTCCGGTCGTCTCCGGCACGGTCCCGGTCGACGCCCGCACGTCGCCGGTCGACACGGCGTCGCGGCGGGAGTTCGACCACAGCTCGTGAACCCCGCCGCCCCCTGACGGGCCGCCCGCGCCGGGCTCACGCCCCCCGCTTGCCGAACCACGAGGCCAGGGCCGCCTTGAGCCCCCGGCGCTGCGGCTGCTTCGTGACCGGCGCGGCCGGAGCGGCCGGAGCGAGCGAGGCCGGAGCGAGCGCGGCCGGAGCGAGCGAGGCCCGAGCATCCGCGCCGGGCGCGGCGGCCGGAGCGGGTACCGACACCCGCGCCCCCGGGCCCGGAGGCGTGATGCCCTGGGCCCGGATGGCGGCCAGCCACGCCGGAAGGTCCGCGAGCAGCAGGTCGTACAGTTCGTCGTCGGAGACCGTCCGGGGGTCGCGTCCCAGGTGGACGAAGGCCGCGTTGTCGACGGGCCGCTTCTGCGGGACGGCCAGGCCGGCGAGCTTGCGCAGGAACTCGAACTGACGGCTGTCCGGGTCGCCGAAGCCGACGAACTGCCAGAAGATCGGCAGCTTCGCCGCCTCGCACAGGCGGGCCTCCGCCGCGGCCTTGCTGATCGGCCCGCCGTCCGTCTGGAACACGACGAAGGCCGGGTCCGTGGCGCCGCTCGCGAGGTAGTGCCGGACCACCGCGTCCATCGCCAGGTGGTAGCTGGTCTTGCCCATGTGGCCGAGGCCCGCGACGATCCGGTCGATCCAGCCCTCGTGGTGCTCCAGCTCGATCTCCTCCTGGGCATCCACCTCGGTGGAGAAGAAGACGACCGGCACGCTCCCGTCGTCGTCCAGGTGGGCGGACAGGCCCAGGACCCGGTCGGCGAGCGCCTGGACGCTGCCGTCCTTGTAGTAGGCCCGCATCGAGCCGGAGTAGTCGACCACCAGGTACACCGCCAGCCGCCGGCCGCTCAGCCCGCGCCGCTCCACCGAGGCGCCGGCCTTCTTGTAGAGGCTCACCAGCGCGGGTGCGCTCTGCTCGACCTTGCTCAGACTGACGGCCATGGGTCACTCCCTCGCTCACCGCGCACGTGATCGTCCATGCGCTCCGGACACTGTGCGCGGCGGACCGGGGCTGCGGCAAACCTTCGCGCGCCGGAGCCGTCACATGCCACTCGGGTACGGCGACAGCCACTCGGCGTGCCGCTCCTTCAGCCGGTCGCGTTCCTCGGCCGTGGTCAGGTAGACGTCCGCGCCGCCGTCGTACGGGTGGTACAGCCGCCGCAGGCCGGGGCCGGCGATGATCACACCGCCCTCGATGTCGTCGGCGACCCGGCGCAGCAGCCGGTCCAGGCCGCCCCACCGCCACTGCCGCCGTTCCACGAACACGTGGCAGTAGAAGCTGAGCTCCGGAACGGTGTCATCGGCTCGGAGCCAGGTCCGCCAGCGCCTCGCGTCCCGGTTCATCCGGGGCGCGCTCGACCGGTCTGACCACCTCGGGACCATGACGTACACCTCGGAGCCTGCGAACAGCTCGTCCAGCACGGTGTTGTGACGTTCCAGGACGATCGCGTACTCGCTCTCGTCGTCGGGGTAGCGCTTGGACTCCGGCAGGCTGTGGAAGCGCACCCAGACGTCCCGGTCACCTCGGCCGAGCTCCCATCCGATGGGCTCCGTCCCGGGCCACCGGCGCTCCCAGAGCGCCGTCAGTGCCGTCAGTTCCCCGCGATCCCCGCGATCCACGTGATCTCCTCCGCTTCGGCGGGCGAGTCTGCCACACCCGCCCCACCCGCCCCGACCCGGCGAAATCCACTCGTCACGGCCGCCCGGCTCCCGTAGCGTGGTTCGGTCGATCTTGAGAGCGGAACAGGGCAGAACGGGGCACCACACCATGCAGCAGTTCCAGGGCTGGGCCGACGAACGCTTCGGTGCCGTCGCGGACGTCTTCGCCGCCAACTTCGCCGAGTTCCCCGAACTGGGCGCCGCCGTCACGGTGTTCGCCGGTGGCCGGAAGGTGGTCGAGCTGTGGGGCGGCACGGCCGACGAGCGCACCGGGCGGGCCTGGACGCGGGACACCCTGGTGCCGGTGTTCTCCTGTGCCAAGGGCGCGGTGAGCATCTCCGCGCACCTGCTGGCCCAGCGGGGCCGGCTCGACCTGGACGCCCCGGTCGCCCGGTACTGGCCGGAGTTCGCCCGGAACGGCAAGCAGGCGATCACCACCCGGATGGTCCTCGGCCACCGCGCCGGCATCCCGGCCCTGGACGCGGTGCTCCCCTTCGAGGAGGTCGCCGCCTGGGATCCGGTGATCCGTGCGATCGAGGCGCAGCGGCCGCTGTGGGAGCCGGGCACGACGTACGAGTACCACGGCCATGTGCTCGGCTTCGCGGTCGGCGAGGTGATCCGCCGGATCACCGGGCTGACCCCGGGCGCGTTCCTGCGCGAGGAGATCGCCGAGCCGCTCGGCCTGCCGCTCTGGATCGGCCTTCCGGAGAGTGAACTGCCGCTGCTGGCCCGGCTGGTGGAGGCTGACGGGCGCCGTCCGATGCCCGGTCCGGAGCACCTGCTCACCCGGATCGTCACCATGAACGGCGCGCTGGCCTTCCCCGGTCTGGACGTGCCGCACGGCTGGAACGACCCGGACCTGCACGCGATCGAGCTGCCCGGCGCGGGCGCCGTCGCCTCGGCCACCGGTCTGGCGGGGGTCTACGCGGCGGCGGTCACCGGGCTGGACGGATCGCCCCGCCTGCTCTCCCCCGACACCGTCACCGACGCGGTGCGTGAAGTCTCCTCCGGCGCGGGCTTCCTGGGCTTCGACATGGGCGCCCGCTGGGGCTCCGGCCTGCTGCTCGACTCCCCCGCCTTCCGCCCGCTGCTCGGCGCGCGCAGCTTCGGCAACGACGGCGCGGGCGGCCAGTTCGCCTTCGGTGACGACGAGTTCGGCGTCGGCTTCGGCTACGTCGCCAACCGGATGATCGGCCACGGCGACGCCCGGGCGAACCGGCTGATCGAGGCGGTGCGGGCGTGCCTGGGCTGACGGGCTTCCTCCCCCTCGTCACGGCGCTGGCCACCACCGGCGGCCTCGGCGAGCTGCGCTACGGCGCCTCGCTGCCCGAACTCGCCGCCCGCTACGGCGAGCCCTGGGACGGCGGGCGCGTCCACAAGCAGTCCCCCTGGCCGCACGCCTTCGGCTGGGGCGACGTGCGGACGGTGTTCTGCCGCTGCCGCCGGCTCCACTCGCTCTCCCTGCCCGTCTGGCACGGTGAACTCGACCTCCCCCGGCCTGACGGCGAGCCGGTGACGCTCGATTCCCGGGTCACCGAGGCCGAGTTGATGGCCGCGCTGATCGCCACCGGCCACGACTGGCGGACGGTGGCGTACGAGAACCTCCCGGGCCAGCGGACCCTGGAGTTCTCACCGGCCGAGGAGGTGCGGGTCGGGCTGGTGCTCGTCGACCGCGACGGTTACGACCAGCCGCCGTTGCCGGAGTGGATGCTGCACAAGGCGGTGCTGTGGGGCTACGAGCACGTCGACTGCCCCGAGCCGGAGTCGCCGGCCGACGACGGCTGGGGCGCGGCCGAACTCTGAAGCGGCGGCGGGCCGTTCCGCCTCCGTGCGGAGCGGCCCGGCCGGAGGGGTCACGCCAGCGCCCTCGGTAGCACCACCCGTACCCACTCCTCCGGCTGCGACAGGTGCGGCGCGTGCCCGGCGCCCTCGTACAGGTGGCGTTCCGCCACCGGGAGGGTGAGGTCGATCAGGTCCAGCACCTCGCCGAACATGGGCGCGCTGTCGTCGCTCTGGGTGAGCAGGGCCGGTTCGCCGAACCCTGACAGCCCGGTGAGGTCGAGGTCGAGGGCGTCCGGGTCGCGCAGCTCGTCCAGGTAGGTGGGCGCGTTGCGGATGTAGGCGTGCCGGACCGGCGCGGGCAGCTGTTCCCAGGCGCCCGGGCCGAAGGCGAGGCTGTCCACGTACAGTTCGGCGGCCGCGGCGGACTCGGCCTGCTCCAGCAGCTCCCGGACCGCGGTGATCCGGTCCGCGAAGTCGGTGCCGATCGGGCGCAGCTCCGGGTCGGCGAGCAGGATGCCGGTGCCCGGCGGCTCGTGCACGGCGATCCCCCGCAGCAGGTCGGGCCGGGCGGCGGAGAGCCGGAGCGTCACCAGCCCGCCGTAGGAGTCGCCGTAGACGAAGGCGGGCGCGAGACCAAGCCCCTGGATCAGCCCGGCCAGGTCGGCCGCGTCCTCGTACACCGATCCCTGGGTGAGCGGGTCCTCGCTGCGGCTGTGCCCCCGGCGGTCGTAGGCGACCGCGGTGGTGGACTCCGCCAGGCCCGGCAGCACCCGCGCCCAGGAGTCCGCGTCGCTCCAGGAACCGTGCACCAGGACGACGCCGGGGCCCTCGCCGTGGGCCTCGTAGTGCAGCGCCACCCCGTTCACCCTGATCTCGGCCATCACGAGTCTCCCGGTCTCGGCGATACTCCCCCACCAGCCTGACACAACCACCCGGAAGGCTCAGATCCTCCGCCGGGTCCGCCGCCGGGCTTGCCGCCGGGTCCGCCGCCGGGCTCGCCCGGGGCTCCTCACCCGCCGCTCAGCTCATCACCCGCACCGGCGGCTCGTCCCGCGTCCCGTCCTCCGCGACCACCGTGAACCGCTCCGAGCCCGACACCGACAGGTCCACCGGATAGAGCGACGCGGTGTCGTTGACGTCCAGCACGGCGCTCTGCCGCCCGGTCGCCGCCTCCACCTTGGTCACCCGGTCCCGGGTCATCGCCCACACCGAGCCGCCGTCCACCGCCAGGCCGGTCACCTGGTCGTCCAGCCCCGCCGTCCACCGCTTGCCGCCGTCCGCGAGCGAGTACGCCAGCAGCCGGCCGGTGGCGGTCCGGCTCGGGTGCTTGCCGCCGCTGATGCCGACGTCGCCCGGCTTCTCCCCCGGCACGATGAACAGGTCGCCCACGACCACCCCGCCGAACAGCGGCCGGGCGTTGAACTCGTCGAAGGCGTGCAGCCCGCCGAGCATCACGTCCAGGTCGTACTCGTCCCCGGCGACCGGTATCGCCGCGCGCTGCCGGCCGCCCCGGTCGTAGCTGAGCACCGCGTGGGTGCCGCGCTCGGCCTGGGCGTCGACCCAGACCGCGAGCGGGTCCACGGACACCACCGCGAGGTTCCGCAGCCCGCCGGCGGGCAGGTCGATCCGCCGCAGCTCCCGCCCGTCGGAGGGCGCCAGCGAGCGCAGCACGGGCGCCGCGTCACCGCACTGGGCGACCGTGACGGCGTCCCCGGGGCCGCCCGCGACCTGCAAGGGGGCGCACCCGGGGTCGGCCGTGCTGCGCCAGGCGTCCCGGCCGTCCGCCAGCCGTACCGCGTGCCAGCCGGTCCGCTCCTGGAGGAGGGCCTGCTGCCCGGCCACGGCGACCACGTCCGGGGTGGCGTCGTCCCCGTCCCGGGCCGGCGCGTCGACGGTGGCGGTCCAGCCCTCCGTGCCGTCGGCGAGGTCGAGCGCGGTGACGGCGGCGCACGGCTTGTCGTGCGGCGAGTGGCCGATCAGTCCGACGACGCCGCCCCGGGCCGGGCCGCCGGGCCCGGTCCCCCGGCTCATCGCGCAGACCGAGTCCTCGCCGGGCGGGGTCCAGCGCCAGAGGACGGCCCCGGTGGAGCCGCGGTACGCCACCACCAGGTCCGGTCGGACCCGCACCACCAGGTCCCCGCTGGTCCAGCTGCCCACGGCGCGGATCGTGGACGGCCGGTCCGGCGCCGCCTTCCAGGAGTCGTTGAGGCCGTCCCCGGCGAAGCCGACGAAGACCGCGAGCCCCAGCAGCCCCCCGAGGGCGACCGAGGGGAGACCGGCCCTGGGGTGGATCAGCGCCCAGACGAAGCCCGCGCCGCAGGGCATCAGCCCGAGGATGCTGATGATCCCCATGTATGCGAGGCTGTCGCCACCGAACCCGTTCGCCGGGCCGAACAGCACCGCCAGCCCCATGCTCGCGAACATCGCTCCCAGCACTCCGCCGGAGACCACCATCCAGGTCTCCTTGCCCCAGGCGAGCCTGGCGCTCCACCTCGCCCGGACGACACTGTCCTCGGGCCACACGGCCATGCCGGTCTCTCCCCTGCGACGCGTCGCCCACCGCGTCGGGGCGACGATCATCGGATCGTCGCAGAGCGAGCCATGATCCGGAACAAAGAGCAGGGAAAACCCCGGCCATGGCCTGGTCCCCGGCCCCCGGCCCCTCAGTTCCAGCCGGTGTCCCCGCCCGCGCCCCGGCGCGTGCCCCCGCTCGCGCCCCGGCCCGGCTCGCCGCCCGGCACCCAGTTCCCGTGCAGGCCCAGCGGCACCCGCACCGGCAGGTGGACGCGGGCGACGGGCTCGCCGGTGAAGTCCTGGGCGGCGAGGATCACCAGGTCCGTCGCGCCCCGGGCGGGGTCGAAGACGTACGCCATCAGGTACCCGTCGTCCTCCGCCGTCGGCGACTCGGCGGGGACGAACACCGCCTCGCCCACCGCGCCGTCGCGCCCGAACTCATGGGCCTCGACGGTGCCCCGCTCCAGGTCGTGCTTGAGCAGGGCGTTGCTGAAGCCCTCCCCGGGGCGGTCGTCATCGGGGCCGGCGGGCGGCGCGTAGAGCTCGACGGCGGCGGCGTAGCCGTAACGGTAGGGGCGTCCGGTGTGGCGCGGGTTGACACGCGGGAACTCCTGGACCCGGTCGTCCAGCCGCTCCTCCCGCACCGTTCCGGCCGCCAGGTCGAGCGTCCAGCGGTCGAGGGTGGGCCGGCTCGCGCCGATGTCGCGCAGGTCCATGCCCGGCGGGTGCCGCACGACGTCGACGACCAGGCGGTCCGCCGTCCGCTCGTACGCGTTGAGGGTGTGCCCGACCAGGTGCGGCGTGAGCTCGAACCACCGCACCGGGCCGCCCTCGCGCGGCATCACCCCGACCCGGGCGGTCCGCCGGTCGTCCCAGGTGAAGGGCACGCCGGTGGCCAGGTGCGCCGCGCTGAACACCACCTGGGTGTCGTACAGCAGCACGAACCGCTCGGTGAGCGCGAAGTCGTGCATGTAGGGGTTCCCGGGCACGTCGATCAGGGTGCTGCGGCGCACGGTGCCGGTGGCGTCCATCACGATGTGCTGGACCTGCTCCGATCCGTACCGGAACGCCAGCGAGTGCAGTTCCCCGGTGTGCGGGTCGAGGATCGAGTGGGCGTTGGCGCTGTACCCCTCCGGCGTGGCACCCAGCTCGCACGGCCCCAGCGTGTCCAGCTCGTAGCCGAGCTCGTACGGGCGGATGCCGCCCTCGATCAGCGCGTAGGTGCGCCCGGCGAGGCCCGCGACCTGCACGTTCGGGGAGATGTCCAGCCGTTCGTCGACGGGGGTGCCGCGCCGGGGCTCGCCGAGGTGGTCGGCGACGGCGCCGGAGCGGACCCAGCGGTTGCGGTACCACTCGGCGCGTCCGTCCCGGATGCGGACGCCGTGCACCATGCCTGCGCCGAGGGTCCACAGGTGCGCGGCCGGGTCCTCGATGCCCAGCGGGTTGGGGCCGTTGCGCAGGTAGCGGCCGTCGAGGTGGGCCGGGACACGGCCGGTGACGGGCAGGTCGTGGACGGTGACCTCCTCGGTCACCGGGGCGAAGTTCCCGGACAGGTAGCGGTTGCGGCGGGTGGTGCCGGGCGCCCTCGTGGCGCTCGTGGTGCCGGTTCCCGTGGTGCTCGTGGTGCTCATAGTGCTCGCGGTGCGGGTGCCCGTGGTGCCAGTGCTCGTGCTGCGGGTGCTCATGGTGCGGGCCTCTCGTCGGGTGATGGGGTGCCGCTGCCGAACGCCCGCCCCAGTGCGGCCATCAGCACCTCGTAACGCGCCCCGGCCTCGGTCGGCGCGAAGTGGCCGGCCAGCTCCAGGCTCACCGCGCCGTGGGTGGCCGCCCAGAAGAGCTTGGAGACCTCGTGGGCGTCGCCGGGCCGGAAGACCCCGGCCGCCATGCAGGCGTCCACGGCGGCGACCGAGGCGTCGAACGCGCCGTCCGCCACCGCCAACGCCTCGGCGCTGGGCCGGAATCCGGGCACCGGCTGCTCGAACATCACGCGGTAGTAGGCGGGTTCGGTGATCGCACGCTCCCGGTAGGCCCGGCCGAGTTCGGTCAGATGGGCCAACGGGTCGTCTCCGAGCGGGACTTGCTCCTGCGCCCGGCGCAACCGTGCGAATCCCTCGCGGTACAGCGCGTCGAGCAGCCCCTCCTTCCCGCCGAACATCGTGTACAGCACCTTGGTCGAGGAGCCGATCTCGGCGGCGATCCGGCGCACGGTCAGCCCGGCGGGGCCTTCGGCGACGAGGAGGGAGATGGCGCGGTCGAGGATCACGGCGCGGACGGCGTCCTGGCCGATCCGCTGCGCGTCCTGGTAGGGCGAGCTCATGGGTAACAACGTAACCGATGGGAAACAGTGTTACCAGCCTTTGGCCGCAACAGTGTTCGGATCCGGCCCGGCCCGGTCCGACCGTCCTGACGTCTGATTAGAATGGCGCGCTCCACAGCCGAGGGGAGTCAGCAATGAGTGGTCTCACCCGCTGCGACGAGGTCGCGGCCGAGGCGGGCCTGGGGGAACGGCGCCGGGTCTACCGGACGACCCGCCGGATCGGCGACGGGATGGCCAAGTGGGTCCTGGGACTACCCTCCCTGCTCATCTTCGCCGCCTCCGGCTGGACCTGGTGGGGCGCCGCCCTCGCGGTCGCCACCCTGGCCGCGGGCATCTGGGCCTACAAGACGGTGCCGCCGCGCACCGGGCTGGTCGCCGTGGCACGCTACGGGGGCGGACTCGTCCTCCACCACGCCGGCGGCGACTTCACCGCCCTGCCGTGGGACGCCATCGAGAGCCACGAGTACATCCCCTCCCGGACGGACGTCCGGGGCAACCTGATGATCGAACGCTTCGCCCGCGTCCTCATCCTGCCGCGCGGGCGCGAAACCCCCTACGTGGTCACGAAACTGGCCGGCCGTTACGAGCCGGGCCTGGCGGAGGCCATCCGGGCCGGCCTGATGCCGCGCCACACCCGGCAGTTGCGCGAACGGTTCGAGGAGGAGGGGCACGTCCTGTTCGGACGGGCGCTCGCCGTGGTGCCCGAGGGCCTCGTCATCAGCCCCGGCGACCTCCACCACAGCGAGACGGTGCCGTGGAGCGTTCTCGCGGAGGTCACCGCCGAGGGCGAGCGCGAGCTCCGGATCACGACGCGCACCGAACCGGAGCGGGGCGGACGGCAGGTCGCCCTCCTCATCCCCGACGCGGACGTCGTCGCGGCCTTCATCCTGGAGACCCGGGCCGAGTTCCCGCCGGAACGGGCCGACTGACCGGGCGATCCACTCCTCCCGGCGGGCATGACGGCGGGCACCCGGACCTCGTCGTTCCGCGCCCGCCGGGCGAATGTCATGTGCTGTGCGGCCGGATCTCCGGCCGGGCCCCGCGGCCCCGGCAGCGCACCACCAACCGGCGCGGGAGGCGTAGGAACCCACCGGAACCGCAGGAACCCACCGAAACCGTAGAATCCGCCGGTACGCACCAGGAGGGATTTCGCGTGTTCCGAGCGCAGCGTCCGCGCACCGCAGAGCTGACCCCGTGGCAGGGCGAGGGACCGGTCACCGGCGTCGCCCTGCTGCTGCCGGGCGGATTCATCCGCAGCCGGCGCGCACCCCTGAAGGCCGCCGAGCTGGGATTGCGGGACCTGGCCGCCGAGCTCACCGAGCGCGGCGGGCCGCACGGCCTCGCGGTGCACCTGTTGCGCTACCGCCACGGCGGCTGGAACGGCGCCGACGCCGACACCGCCGTCGACACCCGCTGGGCGCTCGACGAACTCGCCCGGCGCCACCCGGGCGCACCCGTCGTGCTGATCGGGAACTCGCTGGGCGGGCGGGCCGCGTTCTGGTGCGCCGGGCACCCGTCGGTGGTAGGGGTGGCCGGGATCGCCCCCTGGCTGCCGAGCGGCGACGCGGTCGAGCAGTTGGCCGGGCGCCGGGTGCTGATCGTCCACGGCACCGCGGACCACAGTTCGGCCGGCGCCGTCCACTCCCTGGAGTACGCGCTGCGCGCCCGGCGGATCGTCCCGGACCTCGCGCGCTACGAGGCTCCCGGCGGCAACCACTACCTGATCCGCGAGGCCCGCGACATCAGTGCGCTGACCACCGCCTTCACCCTCGCCGCCGTGGGCGCCGAGCCCGCCGCGCTGGCGGCGGGGGCGGTCTGCAGCCGGCTCCCGGCCCGGGCGTAGCCCGGCCTTCCCCTCCGCCCCGCCGCCCCGCCGCCCCGCCGCCCCTGCCGATCGACAGGGGCGGCCAGGTGGTGTTCGCGCGGGTTCCTGCCGATCGGCGCGCGCAGGAAGGGGGCCCGGCGGCCGCTCCGGCTCCGGCCGAACGGAACTGATTGATCGTCAGTTTCGTGTATCTCCAGTGCGGGCGTCCCGCCCCGCACCCGTCCCACGGCATCGGAGAGCACATGGCCGCCACCAAGCCCGTCGGCACACCCCCCGTCAGAGTCACCCGCAAGCCCATCGCCCTCGCCCTCGGCCTCGCCGCCCTGCTCCTCGCGGTCTCGCCCGCCTCGCCCGCTCTCGCCGCCCCGGCGCCGCACGCCAGTGGCCAGGCACCGCCCACCGGTCCCGATCCGGCGGCCCTCAATGCCGCGATCGCCGCCCGGCCGGGCGACCCGACGGCGGGCGTGATCGCCCGGGTGACGGTCGAGGGCCGGGTGTGGCGCGGCAGCGACGGTGATCCGGTGAGCGGACGGCCGGTGGATCCGAACGCCTCGTTCCGGATCGGCAGCATCAACAAGACCTTCGTCGCCGCGGTGCTGCTCCAGCTCGCCGCCGAGCAGCGGATCTCCCTGGACGGCACGGTCCAGCAGTACCTGCCCGGCACGCTGCCCGCGACGTTCACGCTGCCCATCACCGTCCGCCGGCTCCTCGACCACACCAGCGGGCTTCCGCAGGCCGACGAGGGGCCGAAGACCACCGACCACGACGAGCTGATCGCCCTCCGGTTCGACAGGGAGACACTCGACCAGACCGTCCAACGGACGCTCCACCCGGACGACAAGCGCATCGTCCTCCCGGCCTTCGACCCCGGCGCCGAACAGGAGTACAACAACTTCAACTACCGGCTGGCCGGCCGGATCATCGAGCAGGTGACGGGGCACACGATCAGGCAGGAGGTGACGGCCCGCATCCTGAAGCCACTCGGCCTGCGGCACACCGAGGTGACGGAGGGCAGGCCCACGATGCCCGAGCCGCACCTGGCCGGCTACTTCCCCGACAACGCCGGCGACCTGGTCGACGTCTCCGAGCAGGGCGGCAACTCGGAGTCGATGGTCTCCACCCCGGCCGACCTCGACCGCTTCCTGCGCGCCCTGCTCGGCGGCGAACTCCTGCCGCCCCAGCAACTGCACGACCTGCTCACCCTGCCTCGGGACGCCTCCGGCCGGCTTCTGCCGGTCCGCGGCGCCGACGAGTGCCGGTTCGGCCCGGACAAGGGGCTGGCCTGCTACAGCGCCGGGCTGCTGGCCATCCCCCTCCAGGACGGGACGGTGCTCTGGGGCAAGACCGGGCACGACCTCGGGTACGCCGACGGATTCTTCACCACGACGGACCTGAGCCGGCGCCTGGTCTACTCGATCGGCACCGGCGAGGGCGCTCCGACACCGGCGCTCCGCCTCGCCACCACCCTCTTCGGCCCGTTCGCCCCCTGACCCCGACCAACCCCGACCAACCCGCTCGCCCACCCACCCCCGGCGCACCCCGTTCCACGCTCCCGCCCGGCCACCGGATTCGGGCCACCACCCCTCGGCGCCGGATATCGAGCTGGCGGCCGACGGCCCGCACTGCCTATCGTCGGGGGATGACCACTCGAACCTTCCGCATCATGGTGCGTGGCGTCTTCGACGGCCTCACCGACCAACAGCACGCCGAACTGCTCGCCGCCGCCCCCGAGCACGACGTGCTGCGCGCCGCCTTCACCCGCGAGGGCCACCTCAGCTACGACCTGTCCGCGCGGGCCGCCTTCACCTTCCGCTTCCTCGACGAGGGCGAGGCCGAGGAGGACATCCTGGAGGCCACCGAGCGGGCCGAGCAGTCGGCACGGGACTGGCTGAGCGAACGCGGCTACGGCCACAAGAACCTCCGCTCCCAGGCCGAGGACCTCTCCCAGGCGCCCCTCGGCAAGCGGCAGCGCCGCGCCGCCAACACCGCCCACTGACCCGACCCCTCCCCCCCTCCGCCACCTCCTTGACGGCTCTCCGTCGAGATATACTTGAGCAGTCAAGGAGGTGGCAATGACAAACCACTCGGAACCGCCGCAGCACCCTGAGCCGACCGAACCGGCTCAGCCCACCAGGGGCACGGGCCCCGATCCGCTGGAAGCCGCCCTGCGACTGGTCCGCGCCCAGGCGGCCCTGGTCAAGCGCTTCGACGCGGGCCTCAGCGGCCTGCACGGCGTCAGCCTGGCCGACTTCACCATGCTGCTCCACCTCTCCCAGGCCCCCGGCGGCCGGATGCGGCGGGTCGACCTCGCCGAAGCCCTCGGGCTCACCGCCTCCGGTGTGACCCGCGGCCTCGCCCCGCTGGAGCGGATCGGCCTGGTCTCCCGCGAGGCCGCCGCCCGCGACGCCCGGGTCACCTACGCCGCGCTCACCCCGACCGGCCGGGACCGGCTCGCCGAGATGCTGTACACCGCCCGCAAGGTCGCCGCCGAGCACTTCGCGGCCGACCAGTGGAGCCCCGAGGACCTCGGCCGGCTCTCCGCGCTGCTCACCCGCCTCGGCGGCACCGCCCCCGGCCCGCACCTTGGCTGAGCCGCGCGCCCCGGCCTGCCCCGCACCCCCACATCCGGCGCACGACCCGGGGCGGACCCGGCCCACGCCGGGTCCACCCCGCGTCCGCACCAGGGCCCACGCCGGAGCCACACCCGTCCCGCACCTCGCACGCACCCCACCGCACCCGCCGCGCGCCCACGCCCTAGGCTGAACCCGCCCCACCCGCAGCACCCACCACCCCCGCACCACCCACCCGCGAAGGGCGGCACCATGACCGACACCCCCGGCACCGGGCCCGGCCGAGAACGCGCCCTCGCCGAGGCCCAACACGCACACTGGCAGCAGACCTACACCGCGAACCCCGGGATGTACGGCGATCGGCCGTCCGCCCCCGACCTCACCGTCGACGGCACCGGACTGCTCTGCGTCCAGCTCCTGCTCCGGCTGCGCGCCCGGATCGCACACCTTCCGGCCGGCGCGGTGGTCCACATCCACTCCACCGACCCGGCCGCCCCCCTGGACCTGCCCGCCTGGTGCCACCTGACCGGCCACGAGTACCTCGGCCCGGTCCCGTACGAGGCCACCGACCGCGAGGTGTACGCCCTGCGCCTCACCTCCGCCCCGGTCCGAACCCGCCCCGACCGCCCCTGGCACCCGGCCCCCGAGGCCGACTGACCGGCCGCCGCTCCGGAAATCCCCGCGCACCGGCCCGGGGCGCGGGGCACACTGACCTCGTGCCCGCAGCCGACGCCACACTCCCGATCCCGACCGGAACCGCCAACCACCTCCTCGGCCACCCGCCCGACGCCCGCCTCCTGCTGCTCAACTGCGACGACCTCGGCCTGGACGAATCCGTCAACCTCGCCGTGATCGACGCCGTCCGCAACGGCATCGCCGCCTCCTGCAGCCTGATGACCCCGTGCGCCGCCGCCCCGCACGCGCTGCGGCTGCTGCGCCGGCACCCGGAGGTGCCCTTCGGCGTCCACCTCACACTGGTCTGCGAGTCCCCGGACCGCCGCTGGGGCCCGCTCACCGCCCGCGACCGGGTGCCCTCCCTCCTGGACGCCGACGGCGACTTGTTCGCCCCCACCCCGGCCGGCCGCGCCCAGCTGCTCACCCAGGCCCGACTCGACGACGTGGAACGCGAGTTCCGCGCCCAGATCGACACGGTGGCGGCAGCCGGCCTCACCCCGACCCACCTCGACTTCCACTGTCTGGCCGACGGCGGCCGCGAGGACGTCCTCGACCTCACCCTCGCTCTCGGCGCCGAGTACGGCCTGGCGGTCCGGGTCTGGCTGCCGCCCGCCCTGGCCCGGATGCGCGAGCGCGGACTGCCGGTGGTGGACCACGGCTTCCTCGACAGCTTCACCGTCCCGGTGGACGACAAGCCCGCCCACTACGCCCGGCTGCTCGCCGCCCTCCCGCCGGGCCTCACCGAGTGGGCCCTGCACCCGAGCCTGGCCGGCCCGAACCCTCGCGACCCGCAGGACGGGTGGCGCGTCCGGCGCACCGACCACGCCTTCCTCGTCTCCCCCGAGGCTCCCCGCCTCCTCACCGAGCACGGCATCACCGTCCTCGGCTACCGCACGCTCCAGGAAGCCTGGCGACGGGCCCGAGGACCACTCGTCGACCGAACCGGCGGGCCGCCCGGTGTGCCACGATGATGAGGTACGAACGTCCCAGCGCCACACGGAGGTTGACCACCGTGGACCCGATCATCAGCTGCCGCTGGCAGGACCGGAACGGCGAGTGGGCCCTGGCCGTCGGCCACAACGGCGCCGGCTGGGAACTGCTCGCCTCGGCGCCCGCCTGGTCGGAGTCGTTCTCCTTCGCGAACCCGGACGAGGTCCGCCGGCTCGCCCAAGCCCTGCTGGACCTGCCCGCCGAGCCCGAACCGTACGAGTTCGAATGGCAGCTCTCCCGCACCGAACCCGCCCCCGCCAAGGGCGAGTTGACCCACTTCGCGACCTTCGCCGTCGGCCTCGACCCCACCGACGGCCACCGCCCCTACCTCGCCTACCAGTCCTACTACGACCTGGGCCGGGTGACCGGACGCGGCCTGGAGGTGATCTGCGAGGACCCGCCGGTCGACCACCTCCGCGCCCAGGCCCACGCCTTCCTCACCACCTTCCCGACCCCCGACCACCCGTAGCCCCGGCCGCACACCCCCGCGCCCGCTCACACCACCCACCGCCCACCGCCCGGCAAGCCGCCGAACACGCCCGCGAGGAACTCCCTCACCAGGCGAGCCCGTCCGTCCTCCGCGAGCCGGGCCAAGCGGTGCACGATCGTCAACACCTCAGGTGTCGAACCGAGCCTTGCCACCGCTCCCGGCACCGCCCGTCGAAGCCGCGGCACCCGGATCCGGAGGTCGATCGCCTCCGCCTGCGCGGCGGCGGCATCGGCCGGGGACAGTTCACACTCCACCACCCGCCGGATCGCGGGCAGCCCGAGCCCGAGCTCCCGCAGGGCCCGCCGCCACGGGCATCACCCACGGGGCCCGGGCCGGCGCTCCTCCTCCCGCCCCGAGCGCCGCGGCGTCCGCCAGGCGGCGAACAGGACGCCCGCCGCCCCGATGACCGCCTGGAGCGCCCCCGCTCCGGCGGTCAGGCAGATCAGGGCGCACACCGCCAGGATCGACATCAGGGCGACCAGGTCGAGCCCGCGGCCGTCCAGCGCGGTCCGGCGGCCCGCCCGCGGCACCGGCACGGCGGCCGACGAGCCGGGGCCGTCGTCCTGCGAGCGCTGAATCTCCGATGACACCGGGTGCCTCCCACGGCCGGGAGGGGCAGTCGCCGGGAGACGTCTCCACACAACGGAACAGCCGCATCGCGCCGCATGTCTCGTGGGGTCGCTTCCCCGGCCCGCCGCACGACGCGACGAAGCCTGCCCCCCAAAGATCATGCAGCCGAGCGGCTACACGCCCCTCATGGAAGCCCACGCCTGACGCACTGTCAACCCTGCGCGGGAGCACCGAATCCCGTCCCCCACCCGGGAGCACCGACTCCCGTCCCCCACCCGGACGGCGCCCCGGCCGGGGCGAGGTCCGGACGGCCTCGGGCCGTACGCCGCGGCGATGCCGGACGCATCCCGCCCGTCCCGCCGCACTCGCGGCCACAGCCGCACGCGTGGGCCGCACGCCTCCCCGCCCGGGCGGAAACCCCGGCCGAGGAGGCGCCGTCACCACGGCCTCAGGCAGTGCGGCGCAGCAGCGCCAGGTACATCGCGTCCGTCCCGTGCAGGTGCGGCCACAGCTGCACGTCCGGCCCGTCGCCGAGCGCCGGGACGCCGGACAGCAGCGGGCGGGCGTCGATCCACTCGACCCGGCCGCCCTCGCCGCGCAGCACGTCGTCCACGACGGCCCGGGTCTCCGCGAGGTGCGGCGAGCAGGTCGCGTAGCCGACCACGCCGCCGACCCGGGTGGCCTCGATCGCCGAGCGCAGCAGGTCCCGCTGGAGCGGGCCGAAGGCCGCGACGTCGGCCGGCCGGCGGCGCCAGCGCGCCTCCGGGCGGCGGCGCAGCGCGCCGAGGCCGGAGCACGGCACGTCGACCAGCACCCGGTCGAAGCCCCCGGAGCGCCAGGCCGGGTGCGTCCCGTCCGCCGCGATCACGGTGTACGGGCCGGGGTTTCCGTCCAGCGCCCGGGCCACCAGTCGGGCCCGGTGGGGCTGCTTCTCGCTCGCGACCAGGGCCGCCCCGCGCTCGGCGGCCAGCGCGCCGAGCAGCGCGGCCTTGCCGCCGGGGCCGGCGCAGCCGTCCAGCCAGAGCCGGTCGGGGCCGTCCAGCGGCGCCGAGGCCAGCGCCAGCGCGACCAGCTGGCTGCCCTCGTCCTGCACGCCCGCCCGGTTCTCCTGCACGGCGGCCACCGAGCCGGGGTCGCCGCCCTCGGCGAGCCGCAGCGCGAACGGGGACCACCGGCCCGGCTGGGCCTCGGGCAGCGCCTCGGCCAGCTCGTCGACGGTGGCCCGGCCGGGGCGGGCGACCAGGGTGACCTCGGGCCGCTCGTTGTCGGCCCGCAGCAGTTCCTCGACCGCGGTGCGCCCGGCGGCGTCCGGCTGCCAGCGGCCGAGCGAGTCCCAGAGCGCGGAGACCACCCAGCGCGGGTGGGAGTGCACGACCGCCAGGTGGTCCTCGGCGTCCTTGTCGTACGGCGGGGCGACCTGCTCGACCCAGGTGTCCAGGTCGTGGGCGCTGATCCGGCGCAGCACGGCGTTGACGAACTTCGCCTTGCCGTCGCCGAGCACCACCCGGGCCAGCTCGACGGTCGCCGAGACGGCCGCGTGGGTGGGGATGCGGGTGGTGAGCAGTTGGTGGGCGCCGAGCGAGAGCACGTCCAGCACCGGCGGGTCGACCTTGCCGAGCGGCCGGTCGATGCAGGCGGCGATGATCGCGTCGTAGGTGCCCTGCAGGCGCAGGGTGCCGTAGACCAGTTCGGTGGCGAGGGCGGCGTCGCGCCGGTCCATGCCCTTCTGCTCGGCTTCCCGGAGCAGCGAGGGCAGGATCAGGTTGGCGTAGGCGTCGCGCTCGTCGACGGCCCGCAGGGCGCGGAAGGCGACGATCCGGGCCGGGTCCTTCTTCGGGCGGCGGTGCGGGCGGGGGGCGCGCTTGGCGCTGGGGGTGGTCACAGGTGCCTCAAGGTGCTGCGGTGGTTATGAACAGGTACTGCGGTGGTTGTCAACGAACTCGAACGAAGAACTCGAACACGTACGGCAGACGAACGATCTCAATCGAACAGTAACGCCGAACGAGGGCGTCAGCCCCCGGTCCCGAAGCGCTCCCCCGCCTCCAGCCGCGCGCCCCGGGCCCAGTCGGCGGCCCGCATCTCCTTCTTCCCCTGCGGACGCACCTCCCCCAGCTCGACGTCGTGGCTGCCGGTGCCGACCCGGACGCTGTTCTTGCCGGCCATCGCGACCTCGCCCGGCGCCAGCTCGGCGGAGCCCGGCAGCAGCTTGACCGGGCCGGTGACCTTCAGCCGCTCGCCCCGGAACTCCGTCCAGGCCCCGGGCGCGGGCGCGCAGCCGCGCACCACCCGGTCGATCCGCAGCGCGGGGTGGCTCCAGTCGATCCGCGCGTCCTCGACGGTGATCTTCGGCGCGAGCGTGATGCCCTCGGCCGGCTGCGGCACGGCGTTCAGGGAGCCGTCCGCGATGCCGTCCATGGTGGCGGCCAGCAGCCGCGCGCCGGAGACGGACAGCCGGGTGAGCAGCTCGCCGCTGGTGTCGCTCGGGCGGATCTCCTCGGTGACCACGCCGAACACCGGGCCGGAGTCCAGGCCCCGCTCGATCAGGAAGGTGGACGCGCCGGTGACCTCGTCACCGGCCAGCACCGCGTGCTGGACCGGGGCCGCGCCGCGCCAGGCCGGCAGCAGCGAGAAGTGCAGGTTGACCCAGCCGTGCTTGGGGATCTCCAGGGTGCCGGGGCGCAGCAGCGCGCCGTAGGCGACCACCGGGCAGCAGTCGGGAGCGAGTTCGGTGAGCCGGGCGACGAAGTCCGGGTCGCTGGGCTTCGCCGGCTTGAGGACCTCGATCCCGGCCTCCTCGGCGCGCTGGGCGACGGGGCTGGCGACCAGCTTGCGCCCCCGCCCGGCCGGAGCGTCGGGGCGGGTGACCACGGCGACGACCTCGTGCCGGTCCGAGGCGAGCAGGGCGTCCAGGGCGGGAACGGCGACCTCGGGGGTGCCGGCGAAGACGAGACGCATCAAGGGCCTTTCTGCAAACGGGAATTCAGCGGAGAACGCAAAGACAGCGAGGACGGCGAGGACGACAGGAACGGCGACGGGCTCAGCGGGCGGAGCCGAAGGTGCTGTGCGGCGAGACCTTGACCACCGGGGCCGGCCCGTTGCCCCAGTCCGCCTCCCGGATCGCCTTCAGCGCGGCCTTGCGCTGCTCGCGGTCGAGCCGGTCGATGAAGATGATGCCGTCCAGGTGGTCGGTCTCGTGCTGGATGCAGCGGGCGAGCAGCTGGGTGCCTTCCACCGTCACCGGATCGCCGTACATGTTGAAGCCCTTGGCCACCACGCCGTACGCGCGCCTGGTGTCGTAGCGCAGCCCGGGCAGCGAGAGGCAGCCCTCGGGGCCCTCCTGCTCCTCCTCGGTCAGCGACAGGTCCGGGTTGATCAGGTGCCCGGTGACGCCGTCCACGTGGTACGTGAACACCCTTAGGGAGACACCGAGTTGGGGTGCCGCGAGACCGGCGCCGGGGGCGTCCAGCATGGTCTCGGTGAGGTCGCCGACCAGTTTGCGCAGTTCCTTGTCGAAGGTGGTCACCGGCTGGGCGGTGGACCGCAGGACGGGGTCTCCGAAGAGACGGATCGGCTGGATCGCCACGGGATGCGGACTCCTGTCCGTAGGGGCGCGGGCTGCGGTCGGCTGCTGGTTCACCGGCCAGTCTATGCAACCCGCCCGGGACGGCCCGCCCGGCCGCCCGCGGAGGCCGCCCGCGGAGGCCGCCCGCACACCCCCGCCGGAGCCCGCGCGGAGCCCGGATCGACGGTCCGCGCATCCCGACTGTGCCGAGCCGCGTTACCCCTGGCCCGATTCGGCGTTGGTCAAGAGAGATTGACCGGGGCCGGGCGCACGCACCACCGCGTCCCGGCCGAGCTGAACCGTACGGAAGGTGGCACGTAGGCCATGGCCGAGCAGATCAACCACGACGCCCGGGCGCGGGCGAGCCTGCACCTGCTGGTGCGGGACATCGAGCGGGTGAGGCGGCAGGTCGACGCGCTGCGGACGCTCACCGCTCAACTGGGCAACGTCTACCGTCCGCGCCGACCGAGCACCTCGGCCGGTTTCGTGGTGTACGGACGGGCGCCGGCGCCGACCGTGCGCCTGGCGCAGGAGCTGCGGGAGAGCGTGGAGACGCTGGTGGCGGCGGCGGTCGAGTTCGACCGGGCGCTGGGTTTCTCCTGGGACTCGGTGGGCTCCGCCCTCGGGGTCACCAAGCAGGCCGTGCACCGGCGCTACGGCATGCGCCGCCCGACCAGCGAGCTCCTCGCCGCGAGCGGTGCCGTCCCGAGCCAGGGCCGACCGGACCGCGCCGAGGAACTGCCCGCCGGCGCCGAGCGCACCGGCCTGGCCGCGACCGTTCCGGCGGCCCGCCAGGGCGGCCTGGACCGCGGCAGCCTCGACCGCGGCCCGATCGACCGTCCCGCGATGGACCGCCCCACGATCGACCGCACTCCGATCGACCGCGGCAGCCTCGACCGCACCCCGATCGACCGCACCCCGATGGACCGCCCCACGATCGACCGGACCCCGATCGACCGAGGCCCGATGGACCGCCCCACGATCGACCGCGGCACCCCCGTCGACCGCCCCCAGCCGGACCGACCCGGCATCCCGCTGCGCGGCTGACCGAGCCGCCCGCGGCCGGGCCCTCCGGGGCGGGGTGGCCCACTCACCCCGCCCCGCCGGGCACGGCCCCGGGCCCGACCGGGCCTCCGGAACCGAACCCCGCCGAGCCCGTCCGGACCACCACCCCGGAACCCCCGCCGTCCCC
This sequence comes from Kitasatospora sp. NPDC056783, assembly GCF_042789895.1. Lineage (NCBI taxonomy): Bacteria > Bacillati > Actinomycetota > Actinomycetes > Kitasatosporales > Streptomycetaceae > Kitasatospora > Kitasatospora sp. NPDC056783. Next base: position 2,126 of record NZ_JBHUAF010000026.1, on the reverse strand, counting down.
TCAGCCGATGTCCGTCGGATCCACCCGCACCCGCACCGGCTCCGCCGTCCGCAGCGCGATCCTCGCGATCTGCGCCGCCTTGAGCGCCGCCGCCAGCGCGGACCCCTGCCCGGGCGCCACCCGCAGCAGCGCGCGCTCCTGCTCCTCCCCCCGCAGCGTCGGCACCGGCACCGGCCCGAGCACGTCCGCCCCCTCCGGCAGCCGGATCAGGTTGAGCAGGTCCGCCACCGCCGACGGGCTCCCGCTCACCGAGGCCATCCGGGAGACCGGCGGGAAGTGCAGCTGCGCCCGCTCGTCCCGTTCCAGCCCGGCGTGTCCCAGCGGGTCCCAGCGGACCAGCGCCTGCACCGGACGGGCCGAGGGCTCGGCGACCACGACGACCGTCCCGCCCTCCGTCGAGGGCCGCACCAGCGCGGCCGCCGCGAGCCAGAGCCGCAGCGCCTCCTCCCCCGCCCGCAGGTCGGGCCGGCTCAGCAGCGCCCAGCCGTCCAGCAGCAGGGCGGCCCCGTATCCGCCGCCGCCCTCGACCACCGGCTCCGCGCCCGGGGTGGAGATCACCAGCGAGGGCTCGTCCGGCACGGTGGTCAGCACCGAGTCCCGGCCGGAGGTCCGAACCGGGAGCCGGGGGAACGCCTTGCCCAGCTCCTCCGCCGTCCGCCGGGCGCCGACCACCTGGGCCCGCAGCCGGAAGGACCCGCACTCGGGGCAGTGCCAGTCGTTCTCCGCCTCCCCGCACCAGCCGCAGCACAGCGAGGCGTCCGCCGAGGGCGCCTCCAGCGGCCCCTCACAGCGCCGGCAGCGCGCCGGGGTCCGGCAGCGCCCGCAGGCCAGCCGGGGCACGTAGCCGCGCCGGGGCACCTGGATGAGCACCGGGTGCCCGGCCGCCAGCGCCTCCCGGGCTGCCTCCCAGGCCACCGAGGGCAGCCGGGCGGCCTGGGCCGCGGCGTCCCGGTGCTGGTCCTGATCGGTGACGGTGCGCACCCTCGGCGCGGTGCGCCGCACCGTCTCCCGGTCCGCGACCAGCGGGCGCGCCCAGCCGGTGCTGACCAGCTGCGCGCCCTCCACCGTCACCGCGTGCCCGCCGAGCAGCACCGCGGCCCCCTCCTCGGCGGCGCGCAGCAGCGCCACCTCCCGCACGTGCGGGTGCGGGGCGCGCGGGTCGCTGTGGCTGCCGTCCCCGTCCGACCAGACGACGACCAGCCCGAGGTCGCGTACGGGCGCGAACATGGTGGCCCTCGTCCCGACCACGGCGCGCACCGAGCCCCGGCTCACCGCGAGCCAGCGCCGGTAGCGCTCGCGCGGGCCGAGGTCGGCCTCCAGCGCCACGTGCGCCCCGGGGCCGAGCAGTTCGGTCAGCGCCTGGTCCACCCGGGCCACCGAGCGCCCCTCCGGGACCACGACCAGCGCCCCGCGCCCGCCCGCCAGCGTGGCCGCCACCGCCCGCGCGATCTCGTACGGCCAGCCGGGCCCGGGCAGCGCGGCCCAGACGGCGCGCGGCGAGCCGCCCGAGGCCAGGGCGGTGAGGAAGTCGGGCCCGGCCGGGTAGCGCTGCCAGCCGCCGGGGGCCGGAGCCGCCGGGGGCGCCGACGGCGGCGGCGAGGGTTCGGCCTCGGCCTTGGCGTGCCGGGGCGGGACGGCCAGCTGGAGCACGTCGGCCAGCGTCCCGGCGTACCGGTCGGCGACGGTGCGGCACAGCCGCAGCAGCTGGGGGGTGAGCACCGGCTCGGGCGAGAGCACCTGGGCCAGCGGGGCGAGCGGACCGGCGAAGTCGCTCTTCTCCAGCCGGGCGACGATGAACCCGTCGTGCAGTTCTCCGCCCTCGCGCTGGCCCTTCACCACCCGCGCCCCGAACCGCACCCGGACCCGGACACCGGGCTGGGCCTCCTCGGCCATCGCGGCCGGCACCGCGTAGTCGAAGAACTTGTCGATGGTGAGCACGCCCTTGTCCACCACGACCCGGGCCACGGGCAGGTGCTCGGCCCGTTTGGCCCCGTGCCAGGTGCGCGGCTTGGCCCGCTTGACCGTCTCCCGGATGAACGCCAGCTGCTCCGGCTCGGCGGCCCCGTTCTCCCCTGTGCTGCTCATCGCCACCAAGTACTACCAGGTCACACCGACAATGCACGAAG